>NZ_JBKYMO010000091.1:0-15317 GCF_047302915.1 Massilia sp. CT11-108
CCGCATGCGCCGCCGGCGCGCCGGGACGCGGACCGACCGACCACGACGCGTCGGAGCGGATCGTCGGTCCCCGCACGAACACGGCCGGCGGCGAGGCCGCGTTATAGACCTGCAGGTTGAGCGTGTGCCTGCCGGCGGGGACGCGCACGCGGTGCTGGTCGCCATGGACGAACTGGCCGTCGATGGCGACGTTGTAGATGCCTTCGACGGTGATGTCGATGTCTTCCGGCGCGGCCAGGTCGACCTGCCGGATGAAGTTCACCTGCGGCTGATGGTTGTACAGGCGCCAGAACGGCGGCCAGGCGACGTCGCGCTCGACGCGCTGCACCTGCATCCGGTTGGAGAGCCAGATCTCGAAATCGCCCGGGGACCAGATCCAGGTCGCCGTGCCCTGCGCTCCCGCGCCGCCGCTGACGACCGCCAGCAAGAGGGCGATTAAATGAGCGATGAAGAGTGAATACGTTCGCATGCGCGAATTGTATTCACGTTCGTCACCGGTCGCGCGCGTTTGCGCGATTTAATCGCCCGGTTGAGCGATTTCTGCGTTCAGCCCGCGGCCTTCGCCATCCCGTCCTTCGGTGTCATGCGCGCGGCCAGTGCGGCGATCGGCAGCGGATTGACGTTCTCGGCGTTGACGACGTCGTCGAAGTCCCGCTGTTCCGCCTGGGCCAGGAAGCGCTGGGCCTTGTTGCTCGGCGCGGTCGTCTGGATCAGGTGGTGCATGCTGGCGGCCGTCTTGTTCCACGACGTGTTGGCGACGATGGCGCGCATGCGCTCCTTCAGCGCGGCCTGCTGCTCGTCGTTTATGGCGAGCATGCGTTCGCAGGCGGCGATGAATTTATCCGGCGTGTCCGCGATCGCGACGACGTCGCCGTACGGCACCTTCACGTCCGTGATCGGGGTGCTGACGGACGGCAGTTCGGCCGCCATGTATTCCAGCACCTTGGTCGGGCTGATGAACCTGGTCGACTCGTTCAGCGCGAACGGCAGCAGGCAGACGTCCCAGCCGGCCAGGAATTGCGGCAGCTGTTCGTAGGTGCGCTGGCCCATGTAGTGGATGTTGTTCGCGCGCGGCAGGTTGGCCGGGTCGATCTTCACGACCGGCCCCACCAGGACGATCTGCCAGTCCGGACGCGCTTGCGCGACCTGGCGCACGAGGTCGGTGTCGAAGCGCTCGTCGATGACGCCGTAGAAGCCCAGGCGCGGACGGGCGACGTGCGCCTGCTCCGGGTGGCTGTAGTCACGGTCCAGCGCCTTCTGGAAGTGTTTCGCGTCGACGCTGCTCGAGAAGCAGTGCGCGTTGGCGTGGCGCTCGCGCTTGGACTGGTACAGGCTCGGACCGCCCGTGAAGCACAGGTCGGCGATGTTCAGCAGTGCGTTTTCGCGCTGCAGCAGTTGTTTCGGGGCGTTCTTGAAGGCGGCCAGTTCGTCCATGCAGTCGTAGACGACGAGTGCCGGATCGAAGCCTTGCAGCAGCGGCAGGGCCATCGGGGTGTAGAACCAGACGACGGGACGCTCGCCTTCCGGGACGAGGTCGGCCAGCAGCGTCTGCAGCGTGGGGATCTGGTCGTCGTGGAAGCCGGGTGCCTGGATGCCGGTATGCGGTTGGCACACCGTGATGTTCGGCGCAACGGCCGTCTTCTTCAGGTGCGCCTTGCCCTCGTCATACACCGGCTCCTCGACAAACAGGATTCGGTAGTGTTCCGCCAGGCGAGTCATGAGGTGCTGGGGGCGCTGGAAGACGAAGTCCCAGCGCAGATGGCAAAACACGATCAGGGTCGGCATGTTGATTTCCTTTCGCCTCGGGGCGTTCTAGTTGATCTGGATTCAAGGCCGGAACCTGATGCGTCGATGCTCTGGAAAACACCGACAGATCAAGTGCCGGACCAGTGAATCGTATCATGCAAAATTCTTAATATTTTCATTTATGCATTGCAATGTTTGCATCGGGAAACGTGCCGAGACCCCTACGGTCCGGGTCTCCCTAGGAGAGCTCGGCAGAGTGCCAAAAATTGTAGGTTCCCTCCTACGCGGACAATGGAAAAAACACTACGAAGCGGCATCATCTACGCTTGCGTGACGACGTGTGCAGTGCCGCAAAACGGGATCACATCTGGCGGAACTGCCGGCCGTACGCCTCGCTCACGGCGAGCTTTTCGGGCCTGCCCTTGAGCAGGATTTCCATCGCCGTCCCGTCCCGGACGATGTGGTCGATGGCTTGCAGGTTGACGATCGCGGCGCGGTGCACCTGCACGAACTGGCTGGGATCGAGCTGTTCGATCAAGGCCTTCAGCGGCAGGCGTATCAACGCATCGCCGCCCGCTGTGGCGACCCGCGTATATTTACCGTCGGATTGGAAGAACTGCACGTCGCTTACCATCACCAGCCGCACGACATTCCCCACCGAAGCCCTGAGCCATTTCAGGTGGGCGACGGGTGCCGGCGGGCTGGACAGTTGTCGCCACAGATGGGCGGCCGGTCTGTTGCCGTCACGTCCGCGCGCCTTCAGGCGCTTGACCGTCTGCATCAGCCGCCCGGTATCGAGGGGCTTCACGAGATAGTCGGCGGCGCCCGTCTCGAACGCCAGCAGCGCGTGTTCGGCATAGGCGGTGACGAACACGACCTGGGTCGCCTCCGGAATGTGGCGCGCGACTTCCAGCCCGTTCAGTCCCGGTACCTGGATGTCGAGGAACACGACGTCCGGCCGTAGGGACTCGACGTACGCCACGGCCTCGATGCCGTTCTCGGCCTCCGCGCCGATCTCCAGTTCGGGCCACAGGGCGTGCAGCTGGTCGCGGAGTTCCGCGCGCAGCAACGGTTCGTCTTCGACGATGAGGGCGACCGGCATGTCAGGCTCCGGTCGCGGCCAGCGGCGGGGTCAGGACCGCTTCCACGCCGCCTTCGGGCGCCCCCGACACCGTCAGCGATGCGGCGCCGCCGTACAGCAAGGCGAGGCGCTCGTGGATATTCGACAGTCCGAACCCCTGCCCTGCCTGGTCGGTGAAACCGACGCCGTCGTCGTTCACGTGCAACCGCAGGGCGCCGCCTTCGGCGCGCGCGGCGATCGTGACGGTGCCGGGCCGGGTCGCGCGTTCCAGCCCATGCTTGACGGCATTCTCGACCAGGGAGATCAGCATGGCCGCGGGCATCGGTACGGCAAGCAGGTCATCGGGCGCATCGATCCGGAAGCGCAGGCGCGGCCCCATGCGCACGCTCATGAGCGACAGATAGTTGCGTGCCAACGCCAGTTCGCGTCCAAGCGTCGAGGAGACGGCGCGCATGTCGTGCAGCGCGCTCTGCAAATAGCCCACCAGGCTGTCGAGCATGCCCTGGGCGCGTTCCGGGTCCGTACGGATCAGGTATTTCAGGTTGGCCAGCGTATTGAACAGGAAATGCGGCTCCACCTGGGCCTGCAGGGCGCTCAGCCGGGCATGCAGGGCCGCCCGTTCGAGTTCTTGCGCGCGCCGGGCCGTCTCGATCGCCAGTCCGCGCTGGCGCAGGCGTTCGCGCAGCAGGCCGGTCACCGTTTCCACCGCCTGCAATGCCCGGCCGGGCGCAAGGAATAACTGCAGGCCGGGAAGGTGCTCGATCGAGATGCTGCCGGGCCAGCCCGATGGCGGTCGCGCTGCATCCCAGCAACGGCAACACCAGCGACACCAGCAGCGTGGTGGGCAGGTTCCAGACGTCCAGATGGCGCAGGCTTTCGAAGCGCCATGCGAGGATCAGCCCGAAGGCAAGGATGACCACCCACGCCAGCACGACGGTCGCACCATGCCGCAGGATCGTTTGCACGATATAGCGCCGTGCCAGCTTGTGGTCCTGCGGCACGGCCGGCAGGCGGAATGGAACAGTCATCATGGACCCCTTGTAACGTTCGACAAGGATCATTGTAGCGACGCCATGACGACCCGGCGGACGATGCGACGAAGGGTACGCCCGCGGCATGAATGCGTTTTTCCGGGTTTGAACGCCTCAGGCCGAAAGATAGGGTTCCGCGTCTTCCGGTTCGCCGGCGGCATCGAAGCCGCGGGCCAGCAGCACGCCGTCGAGGCCGACCGTGCCCAGCGCATCGCACAAGTCTTCCAGCTCGGCCTCCAGGTGGGCGGCCAGGTCGAGCGGCTTGTCGACCGTGGCCAGCGGCGCGCCGCCGTCCAGCGGGTACAGGTTGATCCTCAGGACTGGCTCGCCGTTGGCTTCAAGCGGCGCGACGACGGCCTTGATGCGGTCCGGCGGGCGCTGCTGGTCTTCCAGTTTCTGGTTGACCTCGGCCAGGGTGGCGAGCATCGACAGCTCGCCCACGCCCTGCTCCTTGGCGCCGTAGAACAGGTCCTGGTACAGGAAGTTCAGCTCGATCTCGGCCGGATGGCGCGACAGGCAGCGCTGCAGCAGCGGCGACACGCTGCCGGCCCACATGCGGTAGCGGGCCATGCGGCCTTCGAAGTACGCATCGGACGCGGCCTCGCCGGACGGCACCTTGTAGAACGGATCGTCGGCCGGCTTCAGCGCGAAGCCGAGGAGGAAGCGCAGTTCCATCGCCTCGTCTTCCGGCTCGTAGTCGCCGCCGATCCACGGCCGCATGCTGGCCTCGATGGCGGGCGTGGCGACGAGCTTGCGCGAGCGCAGCGCCTGCGCGGCTTCGCGCAGCATCTCCTGCAGGTGGCTGTAGCGGATGCGGTCGACGGCGTCCAGGTCGTACAGGTGGCGCACGAGCACGATGCGGGTGGCGGCGCTGGCCAGGCCGGACTGGCGGAAACTGTCCATCAGGGCGTCGAAATCGGCGTCGTCGCGGAACACGTCGTCCTGCACGAGGCCGCCCGTGCTGTGCACGAACAGCGGGATCATGAAGGCGTCGATTTCCAGTTCGGTCTCGTCGTCACGGACGTGGTAGGTGGCGGCCTCTTCTTCCACGCGCTCGCGCAGCAGGCGGCAGCAATCGGGATCCGTGTACTTCGCCACTTCGATGGCGCCGTACAGCACGTCGTCGTGTTTGCGGCGCAGCATGCGGCGCACGAGCACGGCCAGTTCTTCCTGGCGCGCGGTGAGCGTGGCCGCGTCGGGGCCTTCGCGCTCGGTGATCTCGAGCGCCAGGTCGACGAGATTCTGGGCCAGCTCGTCGGGATCCGCTTCCACCGGCTTGGCGGCCTTGGCCGGCTTGGCCGGCGTCGCTGACCTTCGGTTGGGCTGGGCCGACGGGCCCTTGGCCGGGCGCTTGTTGTTGGGCATGGCTGACTTCATCAAAGTTTACGAGCCACCATGGTAACAAATCGGTCGCCCGGGGCGAAAAACGCGTCAGCGTGGGGGGCGCGCGTCGAGGTGGGCCGTGAAGAATTCCGGACGCAGCTTGCGGGTGATTTCCAGCACCGGCATCACATGGTCGAGGTGTTCGCGCATGGCGGCCACCGCGCGGGCCGGGTCGCGCGCCTCGATCGCGTCGACGACGGACCGGTGCTCTTCCAGCACCCCGGCCATGCGGCCTTCCAGCGGCAGGGTGAGCTGGCGGTAGCGGTCCATCTGCGTCTTGGCCTGCTGGATGATCGGCCACACGCCCGGGTAGCCGGACAGCTCGGCCAGCAGCGCGTGGAAGCGTTCGTCCGTGCGGTGGAACGTGCCGAAGTCGTTCGCGGTGATGGCAGCCTCCTGCTCGGCGAGGATCGCGCGCAGGCGTGCCATGTCGTCCGGTCCCACGCGCTCGGCCGCCTTTTCGATGATCGCCGTCTCCAGCGCGTGGCGCACGAGGTTGGCCTCGTCCAGCGCGTCGAGCGGGATGCGGGACACGAACGTGCCCGAGCGGGGCACGATCTCGATCAGGCCTTCGTCCGCCAGGCGCTGCACGGCCTCGTGCACGGGCGTGCGGCTCGTGCCGAACTCCTCGGCGATGTCGCGCTCGACGACGCGGGTGCCCGGCAGCATGTCCATCTCGACGATGCGCCGGCGCAGGCACAGGTAGACGCGGCGCGACGCGGAGAGCCCGCTCTCCGCCTCGGTCACGGGATTGGGTGGGGCCTGGTTCATGGTCGGAAGTGTAGCGAATTCGGCATCGCGTCGCGCGGGATGATCGCGCCGCGGTGGCGGATCACCGTGCCGGCCAGGCGGTGCCCGGCGCCGAACGAATCGCCGGCGGCCGTCGTATCGACCACGTCGTTCACGGGTTCCGGCGCCACTTCGTGCACCGTGCCGTCGTGCCAGACGACGGCCGGATCGCCGCCGCACTTGACGACGATCTCGCCCACGCCCAGCGTGCGCGTGCGCTCGATCGCGTCGCGCGCGTGGCCCGGACCATGCAGCGCGACCTCGTCGTCCAGCGTGAGCAGCGCGATGTCCGCATGGGCCAGCACGCGGCCATAGACGTCGCGCGCCGTGTCCGCGCTCTCCCACAGGCGCGGCCGGTAGTTGTTGTCGAAGACGACCTTGCCGCCCGCCGCGCGGCACCGCGCCAGCGTCGCGATCAGCACGTCGCGGTCGCCCGGGGACAGGATCGCGAGGCTGATGCCGGACAGGTACACCATGCGCGCCCCGGCCAGTTGCGCGAGCACCCGGTCCGCGTCCGGCGCCGCCATCCAGTGGCGCGCGGCGGAATCCTTGCGCCAGTAGTGGAAGCGGCGCTCGCCGTCCGGATCCGTCTCGATCATGTAGATGCCCGGCAGCCGGTCCGCCAGGCGCAGCACGCTGGCGGTGGCGACGCCTTCGCGCTCCCACGCGGCCAGCATCTCGGCGGACATGCCGTCCTGGCCCAGGCCCGTCACGTACGCGACGTTCGCGACCGCCGGATCGAGCAGGCGGGCCATGTACACGGCCGTGTTCAGCGTATCGCCGCCGAAGCGGTAGTCGAGCGTGCCCTGGTCGCCGTGCTTCTGCAGTTCGATCATGCATTCGCCGATCGCGTAGACGGTGTGTGCTGCCATCTTGAGTCCTTGTGTTGAGTATCGGCCGAGAGTTTACCGGATGCCGGCGACGGCCGGGGCATCTGTTTTGCGGGGCGTGCGCGGCCCGCCGTCGCGGACCATGGTCCACACGACGACCGCCGCCAGCACGTCGAACACGGCCAGCACGACGAACAGCGGGCTGTAGCCCACGTGCGTGACCACGATGCCGAACACCAGCGTGAACAGGGTCGCGCCCAGGTAGCCGGACATGCCGGCCAGCCCGGTGGCCGTCGCCACTTCGTTCTTGCCGAAGACGTCGGATGTGATCGCGTACAGCGCGCCGGACAGCGTCTGGTGCGCGAAGCCGCCGATACACAGCAGGAAGATCGCGGTGTACGGGCTGGCCACGAGGCCGATGCAGCCCGGGGCGATCATGCACAGCGCGCCGAACGCGACGACCCATTTGCGTGACGCGAACAGGGAGACATTGAAATGCCGGTGGACGAACGGCGACAGATAGCCGCCCAGCACGCAGCCGATGTCCGCGGCGAGGAACGGCAGCCATGCGAACACCGCGATCTCCTTCAGGTCCATGTGGCGCTCGGTCGCCATGTACAGCGGGATCCACGCGTTGAACGTCTGCCACGCCGGCTCGGACAGGAAGCGCGGGATCGCGATCGACCAGAAGTTCCGGTTCCTGACGATCTCGCGCCACGACGCCTTCGCGGCGCTGTCCTGGTGTTTCGCTTCCTGGCCCGCCAGGATGTAATCGCGCTCCGCATCGGACAGCAGTTTCTGGTCGCGCGGGTGCTTGTAGAACACGGCCCACAACAGGGTCCACGCGATGCCCAGCACGCCCACGATGACGAACGCCGACTTCCAGCCCGCGTGCAGGATCGCCCACACGACGAGCGGCGGCGCGCACAGGGCGCCGATCGACGAGCCGATGTTGAACCAGCCGATGGCGACCGACCGCTCCCTGGCGGGGAACCACTCCGTCGTCGCCTTGACGCCGGCCGGAATGCCGGCCGCCTCCGTCAGCCCGAGCAGGCCGCGGAAGAACGCCATGCTCTGCCAGCCGGAGGCCAGCGCGGCGCAGGCGCAGGCCAGCGACCATGCGAACGCGAACACGGCGAAGCCGATCTTGGTGCCGATCGCGTCCAGCACGAAGCCGGCCACGGGCTGCATGACGGCGTAGCAGACCTGCCACGCGACGACGATGTACGAATACTGCTTCGTGTCGATGTGCAGGTCGGCCATCATCGTCGGCGCCGCGACGGACAGCGTGTTGCGCGCCAGGTAGTTGACGATCAGGCCCAGCGTGACCAGGCCCACCATCCACCAGCGCATGCCCTTCATTTTGCTCATGTTGTCTCCTCCGGCGCCGTTTTTTAGGCGCGCAAGATTCCGGGCCGCTCGGCGCGGGTGCGCCTGCGGCTTCTTTTTTCGTTGATAGTGAGTGCCTTACGCCAGCAGTGCGCGGATGCCCTGCTGTTCGATGTCGCGCAGGTTCGCGGCCAGTTGCGTAGCCAGTCCCGGCACCGCGTTCAGGTCCCTGCCCCACAGCGCCCCGTGGGCGAGCCAGCCGCTGGCCAGGTCGTCCAGCGTCCATGCGCCGCTGGCGACCTTGTCCCAGCCTGCCTTGAACCAGGCCAGCGTGACCGGATCGTCCGCGAGGTCGATGACGCCGCCGCGGTACAGCACCATCGTCGCGGCCATGGCGAGCACGAGGCGGCGCGGCAGGCGGCCGTCGTGCAGTTCGGCGTAACGCAGCAGCTGCGGCAGCACGCGCGCGGCGAACTTGCTCCAGCTGTTCAGCGCGATCGCCGCGAGGCGGTGGTGGATGGCCGGATTGCGGAAGCGGCGCAGCACGTCTGCGGCGAACGCTTCCAGTTCCACGCGGTCCATCTCCAGCGCCGGGATGATCTCGTCATCGATGGCGGCGCGCAGGAACGCGCCCACCTGCGCATCGTCGACGGCCGGACCGACCGCTTCCAGGCCGGCCAGCAGCGCGACCGGAACGAGCGTCGTGTGGCCGCCGTTCAGGATGCCGACCTTGCGCTTCTTGTACGGCGTGATGTCGTCGACGAGCTTCACGTTGAGGTCCGCGCCCGCCAGCTTCAGCTCTTCCCCGACCGCCGCCGGGCCCTGGATCACGAACAGGTAGTAGTACTCCGCCGCGACGAGGAACGGGTCCGCGTAGCCCAGTTCCTGCTCGATCTGCGCGGCGTCCGCGGCCGGGTAGCCGGTGACGATGCGGTCGACGAGCGTACTGCAGAACGTGCAAGCGTCGCCGATCCACGCGGCGAAGCCGGCCGGCAGGTCCCACAGGCGCGCATAGTGCAGCACGGCGTTCTTCAGCGCTTCGCCGTTCTTGTCGATCAGTTCGCACGGCAGCAGGATGAGGCCCTTGTCCTGTGCGCCGTCGAACGCCTGGTAGCGCGCGAACAGCAGTTGCGTGAGCTTGGCGGGGAACGTCACGGGCGGCGCGTCGGGCTGGCCATCGGTGTCGTTGACGACGATGCCCGCCTCCGTCGTGTTGGAGACGATGAAGCGCAGGTCCGGATTGCTCGCCTGGGCCAGGTAGTCGGCATACATCGTGGCCGGATCGATCTCGCGCTGCACGCATTCGACCTTGCGGTACTGCTTCACGGGCAGCCCCGCCTCGTCCAGGCCGCGCACGAGCACGGTGAACAGGCCGTCCTGCACGTCCAGCAGCGGGGCCGAGCCACCGCCGCGCGGGCGCACGACGACGACGCCGGCATCCAGGCCCGTGCGCTCGTTGAGCAGGTCGATTTGCCAGTCGAAGAAACCGCGCATGAAATTACCCTGCCCGAACTGCAGGATCTTGACCGGCAGTGCGAACGGAGTGGTACGACGAAGTTGAGTCATGGGTATGCCCTTACAGCGAAATATCGCGTTTCCAGAAAATGAAGTCGTATTGCTGCAGCCGGTCGGCCTTGCACTTGTATTGCCCGCCCGCCGTCGCCACGACCATGTCGAACAGGCCTTTCGCCACCTCGGGCAGCGGCTTGCCTTCGATGATCGGACCGCAGTCGTAGTCGATCAGGTCGGACAGTTTGGCAGCCACGCGGCTGTTGCTGGAGATTTTCAGCACGGGGACGATGGGGTTGCCGGTCGGGGTGCCGAGGCCCGTCGAGAACAGCACGACGTTCGCGCCCGACGCCACGATGCCGGTGACGGATTCGACGTCGCCGCCCGGGGTGCACAGCAGTGCCAGGCCCTGCTTGTCCGTCTGCTCGCCGTAGTCCAGCACGGAGACGATCGGCGACGTGCCGCCCTTTTTCGCGGCGCCGGCCGATTTCATCGCATCCGTGATCAGGCCGTCGCGGATATTGCCGGGGCTCGGGTTGTCGGCGAAATGCGTGCCGACGGCCAGCGCGCGCTGTTCGAAGTCGCGCATCATGCCGAGGAAGCGGCGCTTGTCGTCGTCCTCGACGCAGCGTTCGATCAACGACGACTCCACGCCGCACAGTTCCGGGAATTCCGCGAGGATCGACGAACCGCCGACGGCGACGACCATGTCCGACACATAGCCCATCGCCGGGTTGGCGGAAATGCCGGAAAAGCCGTCCGAGCCGCCGCATTTCACGCCGATCTTCAGGTGCGACAGCGGCATCGGCCGGCGCTGCACCTTGTTCGCTTCCTTCAGGTGCGTCAGGGTGTCCTGCAGCACCGCCTTCATCATCTTTTCTTCGCTGTCCCATTGCTGCTGTTCGTAGATCAGCACGGGCTTGGCGAAGTCGGGGTTCTGCTTCGCGAGGGCATCCTTGAACATGCCGATCTGCGCGTTCTGGCAGCCCAGCGAGAATACGGTGATGCCGGCCACGTTCGGGTGGTCGGCATACGCGGCGAGGATCTTGCACAGCGAGCGCGCGTCCGCGCGCGTGCCGCCGCAGCCGCCGTTGTGCGTGATGATGCGCACGCCGTCCACGTTCGGGAACGGGCGCACGAGCGGCTTCGGCGCCTCCATGTCCTCCCCGAGGAGCTGGAACGTCAAGGAAGCGAGGTCGTTGGTCGCATAGCCCAGCGGGCCTTCCAGCGCATTGCGCAGGTGCTCCACGTTGCGGTTCTCGCAGAACACGAGCGGGAAGATCAGCCAGTAATTGGCGGTGCCCACGCGGCCGTCCGCGCGCACGATGCCGTCGAATGTCGCATCGTTCAGGTCCGAGACGTCGGGCGGCGTCCACGTATAAGGCTTCGATTCCCCGATCTCCACCTCGGACGCGTAGTGCGCGAGGTTGTCCGTCGTGACGGCTTCCCCCTTGCGGATCGGCTGGGTGGCCTTGCCGACGACGACGCCGTACATGGACAGCAGCTCGCCCTCGGCGAAGGCGCGGCGCGCCAGTTTGTGCTTGGTCTTGACAGGCGTGGAGACGAGGATGTTCTCCCCGTTCCACGTCACGACATCACCCGGCGCCAGGTCGGTCAGGGCGACCAGCATGCTGTCGTCCGGGTGAATGCAGATTACTTTTTGCATGGTTGCCCAATCAGAGCTTGAAGTAGTTCTTGGCGTTTTCGTAGCAGATACCGCGCACGATGGTCGCCAGCGCATCGTAGTCTTCCGGATACTCGCCGCTGGCGACCCATTCGCCCAGCTGGCGGCACACGAGGCGGCGGAAGTAGTCGTGGCGCGGGTACGACGCGAAGCTGCGCGAGTCCGTCACCATGCCCACGAAGATGCCCAGCACGGAGTGGTTGCCGAACGCGAGGATCTGGTTCAGGTTGCCCAGCTTGTGGTCGTTGAACCACCAGGCCGGGCCGAACTGCACCTTGCCGGCCACGCTGCCGTCCTGGAAGTTGCCGATCATCGTCGACAGCACTTCATTCATCGCCGGGTTCAGGTTGAACAGCATCGTCTTCGGCAGCTGTTTACGGGAGTCGAGCGCAGACAGCAGCGCCACGAGGCCGTTACTCGTCGTCATATCGGAAATCGAATCGTAGCCGGTATCCGGACCCAAAGTCTCCAGCATACGCTGGTTATTGTTGCGCATGGCACCGATGTGGAAGCACATCGTCCAGTCGTATTTCGCATAGACGCCCCCGATCGCCTCCAGCAGCCCGCGCAGGTATTGCGCCTGTTCGAGGTCGCCCAGCAGCTCGCCGCGCATGCGCCTGGCGAACAGGCCGTCCAGCTGGTCGGCCGTCGCGGCGACGGTCGGCAGCGGGATGTCGATCGCGTGGTCCGAAATGCGGCCGCCGCGCGCATGGAAGTATTCCACACGGTTGGCCAGCGCGGCGATCAACGACGTGAACGAATCGATCTTCACGCCGGACACGTCGGCAAGGCGGGCCACGTATTGTTCGAAGCCCGGGTTATTGATGCGCATGGCCTTGTCCGGACGGTAGGCCGGCAGCACGCGGGTCTTCAGCGCCGATTGCGCGATCTCGGCGTGCTGCAGCAGGTCGTCGGCCGGGTCGTCCGTCGTGCAGGCGATTTCCACCTTGGCCTGCTCCAGGAACGTCCACGTGTCCATGCCGGCCAGTTTCGCGTTCGCCTGTTCCCAGATCGCTTCCGCGTTCTTTTCGTTGATGACCAGGTCGATGCCGAAAATGCGGCGCAGCTCCAGGTGGCTCCAGTGATAGATCGGGTTGCCGATGGCGAGCGGCAGCACCTTGCAGAAGGCCAGGAATTTTTCCTTGTCCGAGCGGTCGCCCGTGCAGTACTCCTCCGGCACGCCCGCCGTGCGCATCAGACGCCATTTGTAATGGTCGCCGCCCAGCCACAGCTCGGCGATGTTGCGGAACTTCTTGCGCTCGGCGATCTCGCCCTGCTGCAGGTGCGAGTGGTAGTCGATGACCGGCAGGTCGGCGGCAACGTCGTGGTACAGCTTGCGGGCGACGTCGGTGGTGAGGAGGAAATCCTGGTCCATGAAGGCGGTCATAGCGTGTAGCTCCTTGGTGTCTAATCTGATATATCAGGATGGTAGGCCTAATATATTACCAGTGCAAGGACTTTGTGCCTTCGCGGCCGTTGGTGCGGATGTTATGCTTCGGTCATCGGCTCGTGACGCATGGATACAACGCTCACGGCCATCACTACAATAATGGATCCAAGAATGCTCGACTCATTTTTCAAACTGCGCCAGAGCGGCACCGACACGCGGACCGAGATCCTCGCCGGCGTCACCACGTTCCTGACCATGGCGTACATCATCTTCGTCAATCCCACGATCCTGGGCGACGCCGGGATGCCGAAGGACGCGGTGTTCGTCGCGACGTGCCTCGTCGCGGCACTGGGCAGCCTCGTGATGGGCCTGTACGCCAACTACCCGATCGCGATGGCGCCCGGCATGGGCCTGAACGCCTATTTCGCCTACGCCGTCGTGCTGGGCATGAAGGTGCCCTGGCAGGCGGCGCTGGGCGCCGTGTTCGTGTCGGGCTGTTTGTTCATCCTCGTCTCCGTGTTCGGGCTGCGCGCGATGATCGTGGGCGGCATCTCGCGTTCGCTGCGCGTGGCGATCACGGTGGGCCTCGGGATGTTCCTCGCGCTGATCGCGCTGAAGAGCGCCGGCATCGTCGTGGCCAGCCCGGCGACGCTCGTGCAGGCGGGCGACCTGCACAAGCCGGAGGCCATCATGGCCGTCTTCGGCTTCCTGCTGATCGTCACCCTCGACCGCCTCAAGGTGCGCGGCGCGATCCTGATCGGCATCGTCGTCGTGACGATCCTCTCGTTCTTCTTCGGCGGGAACACGTTCCACGGCCTCGTCTCGGCCCCGCCGTCGATCGCGCCGACCTTCGGCCAGCTGGACATCAGGGGCGCCCTCGGCGTCGGCATCCTGAACGTGGTGCTTGTGTTCTTCCTCGTCGAGCTGTTCGATGCCACCGGCACGCTGATGGGCGTCGCCAGCCGCGCGGGCCTGCTCGTGGAAGGCAAGATGGAACGCCTGAACAAGGCCCTGCTGGCGGACAGCGCCGCGATCGTCGCCGGCTCGGTGCTGGGCACGTCGAGCACGACGGCCTATATCGAAAGCGCGTCGGGCGTGCAGGCCGGCGGCCGTACGGGCCTCACGGCGTTGACCGTGGCCGTGCTGTTCCTGGCCTGTCTGTTCATCGCCCCGCTCGCGGGCGTGGTGCCCGCGTACGCGACGGCGCCCGCGCTGCTGTTCGTCGCGTGCCTGATGCTGCGCGACCTGGGCGACATCGAGTGGAACGACACGACGGAAGCGGTTCCGGCCGCGATCACGGCGCTCGTGATCCCGTTCACCTACTCGATCGCGGAAGGCATCGCGTTCGGCTTCATCACCTACGCGCTGCTCAAGCTGACCACCGGCCGCGCGCGCGAAGTCAAGCCGGTGATCTGGGTGATCGCGGCCCTCTTCGCCTTCAAGATCGTCTATATCGGAAGCTGAACTACGCGGCGGCCGGCATGCGCCCGGCCGCCAGCAGCTGCGCGAATTGGTCCGCCGGCACGGCGCGGCTGAACAGCCAGCCCTGCACGAGGTCGCATCCGAGGTCGGCCAGCAAAGCCAGCTGGCCGGCCGTCTCCACCCCTTCCGCCACCACCGACAGCCGCAGGCCATGTGCCATCGCGACGACGGCGCGTGCGATCGCCAGGTCGTCGGCATCCGTCTCCAGGTCGCGCACGAACGAGCGGTCCAGCTTCAGGCGGTCGACCGGGAACCGCTTCAGGTAGTTCAGGTTCGAATAGCCGGTGCCGAAATCGTCGATGGCGAGCCGGATGCCCATCCCCTTCAGCCGCGCCAGCAGCGCGATGCTCTTGTCCGCGTCGGCCATCGACGCGCTCTCGGTCAGTTCCAGTTCGAGCAGGCCCGGTTCGAGCCCGCAGTCGTCCAGTACGCGCCGCACCGTGCCCACGATGCGTTCGTCGAACTGGTGCGCCGACAGGTTCACGGCCACCGGCACGACGGGCAGGCCCGCGCGCCGCCAGGCCTGCAACTGGCAGCAGACCTTGTGCAGTACCCATTCCCCCATCTCGACGATCAGGCCCGATTCCTCGGCCAGCGGGATGAAGTCGTTCGGCGGCACGAGGCCCCGCTCCGGATGGCGCCAGCGCAGCAGCGCCTCCGCGCTGACGATCGATTTGCCGTCGACGGCGATCTGCGGCTGGTAATGGAGCTCCAGCTCCTGGCGTTCGAGCGCCCGGCGCAGCGCGTTTTCCAGCTTGAAGCGCTCGTTCGCGTCGCGGTTCAGTTCCGGTCGGTAGAACGCGTAGCGCTGGCCGACGCCGTCGGCCGCCTGGCGCAGCGCCGTTTCGGCGCCCCTCGCCAGCGTATCGTACGCGACGCCGTCGTTCGGATAGATCGCGATGCCGACGCTCGGGTCGAGGTGGAATTCGTCGTGCTGATACCTGTACGGTTGTCCCAGCGCGGCCAGCACGCGGCGTGCGCTGGCGGCCAGTTCGTCGGCGTCGGTGCGCAGCAGGGCCAGCGCGAACGCGCCTTCCGAGAAGCTGGCGGCCATGTCCTGGCT
>NZ_JBKYMO010000092.1:0-15211 GCF_047302915.1 Massilia sp. CT11-108
GGGCGGCGTCGGCCGGCAGCGCGGCGATGCCCGCGCCGCGGTACGCCATCTCGCGCTGCAACCGGGGCGAATTGCATACCAGCGGTCCCTGCACGACCTGCTCCCAGCGCTCGTCGCCGCGCGCCAGCACCCACGGCAGCGTCGTACCGTCGTGTCCGGTGTAGGCAAGACAGGCATGCTCGACAAGGTCATCGGGCGTCGCCGGTGTGCCATGTTCGGCCAGGTAATCCGGGCTGGCAAACAAACCCTGGCCCACGTCGAACAGCTTGCGCGCGACGAGCGTCGCATCGTCGGGCAGGTGCTGGGCGGCGCGCACGGCCACGTCGAAACGTTCGCTCAGGAGGTCCACGCGGCGCGGGGACAGGTCGATGCGCAGCCGGACGTCCGGATAGCGCGCCTGGAACGCCTGGCAGAAGGCGGCGAAGTCGGATTCGATGAGGTCGGCCGGCATCGACACGCGCAATTCGCCGCGCGGCGTTTCCTGCCGGTGCTGGGCCAGCGCCGCGACTTCTTCCGTTTCGTCGACGAGGCGGCGCGCATGCTCCAGGATGCGCTCGCCGAACGCCGTGATCGCCACGCGCCGCGTGCTGCGCACGAACAGCTTTTCGCCCAGCGCTTCTTCCAGCAGGGTCAGGCGGCGCGACAGCGTCGACTTCGGCAGGTGGGCCCGTTCGGCCGCCTGCGAAAAACTGCCCGCGTCGACGACCCGCACGAACAGGATCAGATCGTTTGCATCCACCATGGCCCAGACTCCCGTCCCATAAATGGAACAATGATATCCGGAAACCCGGCTTAATCCCGTCGAAGAGTCTCAATAGAATGTTCTCCATCGACCCAACACTTCTGGAGAACACGATGAACATCCTGCAAATCAACGGTAGCGCCCGTGCCAACGGTTCGAACTCCACCCGCGTCGCCGACGCGATCACGGCGCGCCTGAAAGCACGTCATCCGGAAGCGACGGTCGAGCTGCGCGACCTGGCGCGCGACCCGCACCCCGTGCTGGACGAAGCCGCGCTGTCCGCGCTGTTCACGCCCGCCGAACAACGCACGCCGGAGCAAAGCGCCCGCGTGGCGCTGGACGATGCGCTGATCGCACAACTGAAAAACGCCGACGTGATCGTGCTGGGCGTGCCGATGTATAACTTCAGCGTGTCCGTGCAAATTAAATCGTGGATCGACGCCGTCGCCCGCGCCGGCCAGACCTTCCGCTACACGGCGAACGGTCCGGAAGGCCTTGTCACCGGCAAGAAAGTCTACGTGGGCCTGGCCAGAGGCGGCATCTACCGCGATACGGAGCGCGACTCGCAGGTGCCGTACCTGAAGGGCGTGCTGGGCCTGATGGGCATGACGGACGTCGAGTTCATCTACGCCGAAGGCGTGAACATGGGCGAGGACCGCGCCAGCGCCGCCTTCGACGAAGTCGCCACGCAGATCGACGAGGTGGTTGCGTAAAGGTCGTGGCGTGAGACTAAGCGATCGTGTCGACCACCCCGCCATCCACCCGCAGCGCCGCGCCCGTCGTGGCCGACGCCTGCGGCGAGCACACGTAGACGATCATGTTCGCCACCTCGTCCACGCTCGCCGCGCGGCGCAGGATGGAGCTGGGGCGGTGGGTGCGCACGAAGTCCGTCGCCGCCTGCTCGACCGACGTATCGGCTTCTTTCGCCGCGTCTTCCAGCATGGCGCGCACGCCTTCCGACAGGGTCGGCCCCGGCAGCACCGCGTTGACGGTGACGCCGCTGCCGGCCGCCAGCTTCGCCAGCCCGCGCGATATCGCCAGCTGCGCCGTCTTCGTCATCCCGTAGTGGATCATGTCGGCCGGGATGTTCAGCCCCGATTCCGACGAGATGAACACGACGCGGCCCCAGTCCCGTTCCAGCATCCCCTTCAGGTAGTGCCGCGCGAGGCGCACGCCCGACATCACGTTCAGCTGGAAAAAATGCTCCCACGTGGCGTCGTCGATCTCGAAGAAATCCTGCGGCCCGTACGTGCCCGCGTTGTTGACGAGGATGTCCACGTGCGGCTCGGCGTTCAGTAGCGCCGCGGCGCCTTCCGCCGTCGCAAGGTCGGCGGCGACGCCACGCAATTGCGCGCCCGGCACCCGCGCCAGCACGGCCGCGCGGGCACGTTCGATGGCATCCACGGAGCGCCCATTGAGGATGACGGTGGCGCCCGCGTCGGCGAGCCCGATGGCGGTCGCCAGGCCGATGCCTGCGGTGGAGGCGGAAACGAGTGCGGTCTTGCCGGTCAAATCGATGTGCATGATGGTCCCTTTCAACGGGCGACGAGGCCCAGTTGCTGCATCAGTGTGAGGTTGTCTTCGATGTGCCAGTTGTCGGCGATCTTCCCGTCCGCGATGCGATAGATGTCGGTGGCGATGAAGTCGATCGCCTGCCCCTGCCCCTGTCTGTCTGCCCACCGTCCCGTGAAATGGCCGTGGAAGCGATAGTGCACGGTGACGCGGTCGCCCGCAACGATCAGTTGTAGCAGGTCGGCCTGCAGATCGGGTATCGCCGTGCGCACGAACCTGGAGGCGGCCAGCGGCCCCGGCACGCCTTGCGCGCGGCCCGGCGGCAGCGTGCGGTCCGTGAAATCGGCTGCGAGCGCGGCGCGGGCAAAGCGTTCGTCGCCAGTGTGCCAGAACGTGGCGTAACGGCGCGCCGCCCGCATTTCCGCGTCACGCTGCGCCGGCGGCAGCGACGGGTCGACGATGACTTGCCGGGCGCTGACGAGTTGTGCGTCCGCGCAGGCGGGCAGCGCTACCAGCACGGCGGCGAGGATAGTAAAAGCTTTCATGGTGATGCTCCTGGTGTCGATGAGCCCATCATAGATTTCACGCTGATCGAAAAATAGCGGCAGAATACGAAATCATTGTTTCCAAAAAGCGCAAGATGGACACGCTCGCCAACAACTTCCCTGCCCTCGTCGCATTCGCGCGAATCGTCTCGGCCGGCAGCCTGTCCGCCGCCGCGCGCGAGCTGGACGTGCCCGTGTCCGTCGTCAGCAAGCGCCTGTCCTTGCTGGAAGCGAGCCTGGGCACGCGCCTCCTGCAGCGCACGACGCGGCGCCAGACGCTGACGGACGAAGGCCGGCTGTTCCACGCGCGCGTGCTGCGCATCCTGGACGAAGTCGAGCAGGCCGAAGCCCTGCTCGCGCAGCGCCGCGACGGCGTGCACGGGCTGTTGCGCATCACGGCGCCGGGCGAATTCGGCCGGCGCTGGCTGGCGCCCATCGCGGCCGCGTTCCAGGAGCTGCATCCGCACGTGACCATCCAGCTCGAGCTGACTGACGCCGTCGTCGACCTGCTGGACAGCGGTCATGACCTCGGCATCCGCTACGGCGCGCTGGAAGCATCCTCGCTCGTCGCGCGCGCGCTGGCGCCGAACTACCGCGTGCTGTGCGCGTCGCCGGCGTACCTGCAGCGCCACGGCGAACCGCGCACGCCGGCCGAACTGGCGGGCCACCGCTGCATCGTGATCGGCGATCAACGCCGCACGGACTGGAAATTCGACGGCGACGAGACCACGCCCGTGCGCGTGGATGCCGCCTTCCTCACGAACGACGGCGGCGCCGCGCAGCAGCTGGCACTGGCCGGCAGCGGCATCGCGCTGAAATCGATCTGGGACGTGGGGGATGACCTGGCCGCGGGCCGTCTGCGGCGTGTGCTGCCGCATCATGCGATGGCGGCGGCGCCGCTGCATGCGGTGTATCCGCACCAGCGGAACCTGGCGCCAAGGGTGCGGGTGTTCGTGGAGTATCTGAAGGAGCGGTTGCAGGAGGCGTGGCGGTGGTAAGCACGACCCGCTACGCTGCAACGTCGTTCCCGCGAAGGCGGGAACCCAAGTTGCTGGCGCTGCGATAACGCATACAAGATTGGGCCCCCGCCTCCGCGAGGGCGACGGTCTTCAGCTAACGGCTGCCCCCAGCAACGTCACCGTCCGCGCCTCCGTATCCAGCCTGCCCCGGATCCCGACCGGCATCGTGAACTGGTTGCGGATATGCCCGAACGAATACCCCGTCACCGCCGGCACGCGCAGCGGCTGCAGGTGCACGTCGAACGTCTCGTCCAAGGTCAGCGACGGCCCGTCGCCCTGCGGCCCGCAGTTCTCGCAGATGCCGATCATGACGCCGGCCGCTTTATCAAAACCGACGGCGAGGTCGAGCTGTGTCATCCAGCGGTCGATGCGGTACGGCTCCTCGTTCACCTCTTCGAGGAACAGCAGGCCGCCCGTGAAATCCGCCGCGTACGGCGTGCCCGCGAGCGCGCTCGCGAGCGACAGATTGCCCCCGATGAGCGGGCCCTCGGCGACGCCTTCGTGCACGGTGCGCGTCGCATACCACGGCTCTTCCAGCGCGCGGCGGTCGTTCTCCGCCGACATCGGGATCGTGTACGAGTCTCTCGGCTCCGTCAGCACGGCCAGCAGGTGCGCCGTCGAATAGTCCGACGGCGTGCTCGATGCGACCGGGCCGTGGAACGTCACGAGGCCCGCGTGGCGGTGGATGGCGAGGTGCAGCGCGGTGATATCGGAGTAACCCAGCAGGACCTTCGGATGGGTGCGGATCAGGCGGTAGTCCAGGTGCCGCAGCAGCGAGATGCAGCCGGACCCGCCGCGGATCGCCCAGATGGCTTTCACTTCGGGATCGCGGAACATCGCGTGCAGGTCGGCGATGCGCGCCGCGACCGTGCCGCCGTAATTGCCCCACACGTCGCGCAGGTACGTGCCCAGCTTGACGCGGAAGCCCAGTGCCTCGATGTGCTGGACCGCCTTCTCGATCGACGCGTCGCTCGTGTAGCCGCCCGGCGCGACGAGGCCGACGACGTCGCCGCGGCGCAGGCGCGGTGGTTTGATCAGTGGTGTCATTGTTCTCGATGCGGACCGTGCAGGCGCGAACGGAAGCAGCAGCGCCGCCGCCATCATCGCGTTGAATCGTCGCCTGCTGTTCATGGAATGAGGTTCAAGTAAAACGGCCCGCGCCGCGGAAGCTTGTGGCTTCCATGGTCGCGGGCCGCAGGTCGTGCCAAGGATACTGGCGCTACCGATTAAAAGAAGCGGTACTTGACGTCGAAGCTCAGCGAGCGGCCGCGCGGGTCGGCCACGCGCGGATCCCAGCCGGCGCCCACGACTTCGTCCACGTTGTGCGCCGTGAACGGCGGGTCGCGGTCGAACAGGTTCTGGATGCCGACGGTGATCGTCGTGTTTTTCAAGTCCGTGTACGTCGTCGACAGGCCCCACGTCGTGTAGCTGGCGACGTGCGGATTGAAGCCCGCCGGCGGCGTGCCCTTGCCGCCGTTCGGCACCTGGTCCTTGTAGCCGTCGCGGTACAGGTTACTGAGCAGGAAGCTCCATGCGCCCTTGTTCACGCTGAACGTGGCATTGTGCTTCCAGCGCAGGTAGATGTCGCGCGTATAAAAATTGCCGACGTATTCGACGTACGGCTGGCCTTCGAACTCGGCGAACTGGTAGCTCTGCGTCCAGGTGCCGTCGAGGGTCGCGTTCCAGCGCCAGCCGTCCGGCAGGTTGCCGCGGCCGCGCAGGCCCACGTCGGCGCCGCGCGTCTTGAGGCCGGCCGCGTTGATCCAGCCCGCGTCGACGTAATCGATGGTACCGTCCGCATTGCGGTGGATGTACTCGCCCAGCGCAGCCGCATTGGCCAGCACCACTTGCGGCGTGCGGTTCAGGATGCGGTCCTTGACGTTGATCGCCCAGTAGTCGACCGACATCGAGAAGTTCGCGTTCGGCTCGACGATGAAGCCCAGGGTGCCCTGCTTGGACGTCTCCGGACGCAGGTTCGGGTTGCCGCCGCTGAAGTAGTTCAGGCGCTCGATCGCGCAGTAGCGCGGGTCGCCCTGGTGGGACGCGCAGCCGACCGGGTCGGACACGCCGTTCGGCAGTTCCTGGTCCAGGCGGCCCGAATACAGCTGGGCGAAGCTCGGCGCCAGGAAGCCCTTGTTGGCCGAACCGCGCAGCATCAGCCAGCTCGTGGGGCGGTAGCTGAACGCGATCTTCGGATTCGTCGTCGCGCCGATCAGGCTGTAGTCGTCGCGGCGCAGCGCCAGCTGCAGTTCCAGGTTCTTCATGACCGGAACCACGAGCTCGGTGTAGATCGCCTTGACGTTGCGGTTGACCGTGTCCTGGTTCGCGTTACCCGGCGCCAGCAGGATCTTGGTCGCGTCGACGTCCTGCGCGAAGCCATAGCCCTCGCGGCGCAGGTCGGTGCCGATCGCGCCCTGCAGCGGGCCGGCCGGCAGTTGCCAGATCTCGCCCGAGATGGAGGCGTTGAACTGCGTGAGCGTCGTCTTGCCGTGCTGGAGGCGGCCGTAGAATTTGGTGCCTTCCAGCGCCTGCATCGCGGCGGCGCTCTGGCCCTGCGACGGCGCGGCGAACGGGTTCACGACGCCGCTGCCCAGCACCTGGTACAGCGCGCTCGTGTAGGCATAGCCGTCGACGAGGTCCGTCTTGGTGTGGCTCTCGCTGTGCGACAGGTCGATCTTGTAGTCCCACTTGCCGGCGAGGATGCCCTCGGCGCCCGTCATCAGGCGCACGGTGTCGGTCGTGTAGTTCTGCGTGCGGTTACCCAGCGGCCAGGCGCGCCATTTGTAGATGATCGGCTTGGTCTTGTCGAACGAAGCGATGTACGGCGACAGGTCCTGGTAATACGGGCCGCCCACCGGATACGCGTTACCGTTCGCGAGCGACGTGGAAATCTGCGCCGGCGTCAGGATCGCCAGCGAATTCGTGTGCGCGGCGACGGCTTCGGCGAACACGCGGTGGTCCGGGTTGACCTGGAACGTGGCGCGGGCGACGCCGTTCGTGCGCTCCGTCGGCAGCTGCATCACGTAGTCGCCGCCGTAGTCGTAGGCGCAGGAATAGGTCGAGCGCAGCGGCGACGTCACGTCCTTCCACAGCGCCGTCGCGTACTGGTTCATGCCCTGCACGCTGTCGCACTTGCCCTGCAGGGAGAGGAGACCCGCCTGCAGGTATTTGTTCGGATCGCCCGGCATCTGGAAGTTCGAGCCCAGCGCGGTGCCGGCGCCCGTCAGCTGGTTGGCGACCGGGGTGCCGGTGGTGTCCGGCGACAGGCCGCGCGCCGGCTGGTAGCCGTTGGCGAACGAGCGCTGGTGCGAATCGAGTTCGTTGTTCCTGTCGTAGCCGACGGCCACCATGACGTTGAAGCGGTCGGTGTCCAGGTTGCCGTGGCCGGCCACGACCTGCAGCCGGCGGGTGGCGCCGCCGCCGTGCTCCGTCCAGTTGCCGGTGGCATTCGCCTGCAGGCCTTCGAAATTCGTCTTGAGGATGAAGTTGATGACGCCGCCGACGGCGTCCGTGCCGTAGATCGCGGACGCACCATCCTTCAGCACTTCGATACGGGCGACGGCCGCCAGCGGGATCGTGTTCAGATCGACCGCCTTGCCGGACAGGCCGTAGCCGGAAATGCGGCGGCCGTTGATCAGCACGAGGGTGCCGGTCGGGCCCAGGCCGCGCAGCGATGCGAACGAGCCGCCGCCGCTGACGCGGTCGGCATCCGCGCCGAACACGTTATTACCTGAAGTCATGTTGTCCGCGCCCGTGCCGTTGGCCGAAATCAGGCGCATCAGCTGTTCCGCGTTCGTGACGCCCTGCTTGTCCAGCTGGTCCATCGTGATCGTCTGCACCGGCAGCGCGCCTTCGGTGGCGATGCGCTTGATGCTGGAACCCGTGATTTCGACGCGCGCGATCGGCTTGTCCGTTTGCGCTTGCTGCGCGACGGCCGGGGCTGCGGTACCGATCACGGCGATCATGGTCGCTAGCTTCTTTAACTTCACGTGGCTCTCCTTGGTGCACGATGACGTTGGCATGAATTGTTGATTCAAAGGTAAGCGCACTGACGCGCGCCCAGCCAATGAAAATTCCGGCGCTGACTATAACTGCAGGGAATATTTCACTAAGTAAATCTAGCAAAAAGTATCACTTCCCTCTTGCAGCACGTGTCCTTTCCGCAACATCGACATCCAGATAACGCCATTGCGTGAATTCGACGGGGTGGCGTTTGTAGTTTTTCAGCCACGGTTGTCGGATATCTGCCGAGAGTACATGCGTCAGCGGTACCCACGGGTTATAGGCGTGGATCAGCTGGTTCATCTCGAAATAGAGCTTCTGGCGCTCGGGACCATCCTTGAGCGCGTGCGCCTGCTCGTAGCGTTCGTTGTAGGCCGGCAGGTTGAAACGGGCGTAGTTGGCGCGGCCGGCGTTGGGGCCGTACAGCAGCTGGTAAAAATTGTCGCCGTCGGGGAAGTCGGCGATCCAGTTACTCTCGAACATCTGCACCTTGCCGAGGCGCGACGCCTTGATGATCTCCGTCTTTTTATCGGACTTGAACACGACGCGCAGGCCGACGGCATTCAGGCATTTGCGCCACAGTTCGTCGCGCAGGCGGCCGCCGACCGTGGCTTCGCTGCTCATCTGCAGCGTCAATGGCTCGGTGCCGCCGCCGTTCGGCTTCGGCTGCCGTCTGAACCCGTCGGAGTCGCGCTTGTCGTAGCCGAAGCGGTCCAGCAGCGCATTCGCCATCGCCGGATCGTACGGGACGGGGCTGCGGTAGTTCGGGTCATAGCCCAGCACGCCAGGCGGCAGCGGCGATTCGGCCTTGATCGCGAACCCCTGTTTCAGCAGGGCGATGTCCTCGGCGCTGTTGTAGCTGAGCGAGATCGCGCGGCGCAGCGCCACCCTCTCCTTCGAATAGCCGCCGAGGACAGGATCCTCCATGTTCATCCACATGTAGTAGGTCTGCAGCACGGGGAAGCGGTACAGCTGCATGCCGCGCGCGGTGAGCTCGGGTTTCAGCTTGCCGTTTTTGATGACCATGTCCGTCATCGATTCCGGCACCTGCTCCAGGTAGTCGTATTCGCCGTTCAGGAAGCCCAGCATGCGGCCCTGGAATTCTTCCGCGATCTTGATGTCGACCTTGTCCACGCGCGGCAGCTTTTGCCCTTCGAGCGCACGCGCGATGGCGCGGTCGCCGGGATCGGCCGCCGGGTCCGTCGCCACGCTGGAGTGAAACACGGACGTCGACGTCGGATTCGCCACAAGGACGATCCGGTCGCTGCGCTTCCAGTCCCCCAGCATGAACGGCCCCGTGCCGACGGGGTGATTGCCGGCCTGGCCCGGATACGCCTCGATCACTTCGCGCGCGACGACACCGGTCGCCGGCGTGGCCAGGTAAAACAGGAAATTGTTATCCGGCTCGGAAAGACGGATGCGCAGCGTGTACCGGTCGACGGCCTGCAGGCCCGGGATGTTCGTCGCGTAGCTGAAACGGTCCTTCCACGCCGCATCGCCCAGCAGTTTTCCCTCGAACATGAACGACCACGGCGATTTCAGGGTCGGGTCATACAGGCGCTGGATGCTGTAGACATAGTCGGCCGCCGTCACCTCGCGCGGCGGCCCCTTGAACGCCGGGTCGGGCGTAAAACGCATGCCGGGGCGGATGTGGAACGTGTACGTCAGGCCGTCGGCGGAGATCTCGGGCAGGTCCTTCGCGCCATTGCCCTGCAGTTTGACGGGGCGCGCGAGGTAGTCGTAGCGCAGCAGCGGATCGAACAGGTTTTCCAGCAGGGACAACGTGGCGATGTCGGACGCGACGGCCGGGTCCATGCCTGTCTCGCTCGTCGACAGGAACATGTGCAGGACCTTGGGTTGCGGCCCTTGCGCGGCGGCGAATGGGGCGAGAGCGGTGAACAGCAGGGAAGCGAGGAAGGAGCGGCGAGTCGGCATGGCGAGGTCCTGGAAGCGTTGCGTATCATAGGCTCAGGCTTTGGACCCAGGCAATACGGCAGCGCGATAACAGAACGCCAAGCTTTCCAGAGGCGCATAACTTTTTTACATATCCCTAGCCCATACTTTCATCAGTGCAGCTTGCTCAGCGCCTATACTCTCCGCTGCACAATCGAGCCCAGGCGGCATGAGCCGCCGAAACTACGACACCCATGGCTTTAAATTACATCTGGATCGGCTTCTTCCTCGTCGGCTTCGTTGCGGCATTGGCCCAATGGATCTTCCTCGGAGACACCGAGATCTTCAAGCGCATCATCGACGGCACCTTCGACGCGGCCAAAATGGGCGTGATGGACATCGCCCTGCCGCTGGCCGGCGTGATGACCCTGTGGCTCGGCATCATGAACATCGGCGAGAAGGCCGGCGCCGTCGGCTGGCTGGCGAAAGTGATTTCTCCCTTCTTTTCGCGCATCTTCCCGGAAGTGCCGAAGGACCACCCGGCTACGGGCCACATGGTGATGAATTTTTCCGCCAACCTGCTGGGCCTGGACAATGCCGCGACGCCGTTCGGCCTGAAGGCGATGGAAAGCCTGCAGACGCTGAATCCGAACAAGGACACGGCCAGCAACGCACAGATCATGTTCCTCGTGCTGCACACGTCGGGCCTTACCCTGATTCCGCTCGCGATCATGGCGCAGCGCGCGATCCTCGGCGCGAAAGACCCGTCCGACATCTTTATCCCGTGCATGATCGCGACCTATGTCGCCACGGTCGCCGGCATCATCGCCGTGTCGATCCGCCAGCGCATCAACCTGCTGAACGGCGTCGTGCTGGGCTGGCTGGGCGGCATGACGGCCGCGATCGCCACGCTGATCTGGTACTTCACGCAATACCTCACCAAGCCGGAAATCGAGACCGTCTCCAAGGTCGCGAGCAATTTGATCCTGTTCTCCATCATCGTCGTGTTAATAGTCGGCGCGATGATTAGGCGCGTGAACGTGTACGAGGCGTTCATCGAAGGCGCCAAGGGCGGCATCCAGACGTCGCTCACGATCATCCCCTACCTCGTCGGCATGCTCGTCGCCATCTCCGTGATCCGCAATGCCGGCGTGCTCGGCTTCGTCGTGCAGGGCCTGGAATGGCTCATCCGCATGGCCGGCCTCGACACCGCGTTCACGCCCGCGCTGCCCACCGCGCTGATGAAGCCGCTTTCCGGCAGCGGGTCGCGCGCGCTGATGATCGACGCCATGAAGACGTATGGTGTCGATTCGTTCGTCGGCCGCCTCGCGTGCATTTTCCAGGGCTCGGCGGATACCACGTTCTACATCGTCGCGCTGTACTTCGGCTCCGTCGGCGTGCGCAAGACGCGCTATGCGATTTCCTGCGGGCTGATCGCCGACTTTGCCGGCATCATCGCGGCCATCTCCGTGGCTTACGTGTTCTTCGGATAATGGCTATAGCAACAACAAAAAGGACAGGCATGCTTCGTCGTCACGCACTGACTCTTCTCTCCGCCGCGCTGCTGGGCAGCGGCATGCCGGCCGCGGCCCAGCTGCAACCGTCACCGCCGGCGTCGATGACGACGCCGCTGCCGATCCCCGTCACGGATGCCCTGCGCGCGGCGGGGATTCCCGAGGATGCCGTGAGCGCGCTCGTCCTGCGCGGCGACAAGACGGTGCTGTCCCACCTGGCCGACCATCCGCTGCACCCTGCATCGACGATGAAACTCGCCACGACCCTGGTCGCCCTCGAGCAGCTGGGCCCCGTGTTCCGCGGCCGCACCGAGATGCGCACGACGGGCGAGGTCAAGGGCGGCGTGCTGCGCGGCGACCTCGTGCTGCGCGGCGGCGCCGACGTCGACCTGTCCACCGAGACGTTGACGACCATGCTGCGCGCCCTGCGCTACCAGGGCATCCGCCGGATCGACGGCAACCTGGTCGTCGACCGCACGCTGTTCAATCCGGCCCGCGCGGACGTCGGCGTGCCGCCGTTCGACGAATCGCCGGAGGCCTATTACAACGCCATCCCGGACGCGCTGTTCGTCAACCGCAACATGCTGCAACTGGACATCCGCTCGACGCCGCGCCCGGACGGCAAACCGGCCACGCGCGTGCGCGTCGCGATGCAGCCCGAGCTCGACGGCGTCACCGTCGACACGGACATGAAGCTCATCGATGCCGACTGCGCCACCTGGGAACACGGGTGGAAGCTGCCGGAAGCCGTGCCGCGTCCGGGCGGCGGCATCAAGGTCGTGCTGCACGGCACGTTCCCGAAAAACTGCGTGGCCAGCGAGTCGATCAACGTGATCGACCGCCAGGAATACGTCGCCCGCCTCGTGCGCCGCCAGTGGAAGACGCTGGGCGGCACCATCACGGGCACGGCCGTCGAGGGCGCCACGCCGCCGGGTGCGCGCCTGCTGGCCGAACACGTGTCGCGCCCGCTGCCGGAAGTCATCCGCGACATCAACAAGCCCTCCGACAACACGCTCGCCCGCCTGCTCTTCCTGAGCCTGGGCGCGCTCGAACCGGACCCCGTGCTGGGCAGCCATCCGCAACCCAACACATCCGGCACGACCCTGACGACGCTTGCCCGCAGCGAGGCCGTCGTGCGCGCCTGGATGCGCACGCACGGCATCGACGACACCGGCTTCGTCGTGGAAAACGGCTCCGGCCTGTCGCGCATCGAAAGCATCACGCCCATCCAGATGGCGGGCCTGCTGCAAGCGGGCCTGCGCAGCAACTGGGCGCCGGAACTCCAGGCCAGCATGCCGATCGCGGCCGTGGACGGCACGATGCGCCGCCGCCTGCACGACAGCCCCGCCGCCAGCCGCGCGCGCCTGAAGACCGGCACGCTGTCCAATGTCGTCGCGCTGGCCGGCTACGTGCCGGATGCGGACGGCAGGCAGTGTGTGCTCGTCGCCTTCGTCAACAGCGACCGGGTCGGCAACGGGCGCGGCCGGGCCGTGCTCGATGCGCTCGTCGATTGGGTCGCGCGGCTGGATGGGACACCGTCGGCGACGGGTATTGCGAACGGTACCGCTACACCGTAATGGTGCCGCTCGCGGTCTCGACGAAGCCGCCGTCGCGTATCACCTACGGCTTGCTGACCTGTCCGGCTGCGGCGAGCGGCGCGTCACCCCCCTCCAGCCACGGCGTTCCCGGCAGATTGGGCTTCGCTTCCACCAGCGACACCTGCGCCTTCGTGTTCGCGCGGATCGAGCGCACGATGTCCAGCATCGTGGTCTCGGTGAATTTTTCCGGTGTGCCGAGCATCATGCCGCCGACCCGGCGCGGCCAGGACAGCCAGCCGCCTTCGGGCTTCGTGAACACGGCGTACATGTCGAGGTGGTAGCCGTTCTTGTACGGGAACAGGCAGGCGACCATGTTCATGTTGTCGCCGCCGCGTACTTGCGGGGCGGCCTTGGCGGTCCAGGCGGCGCCTTCGCAGCTCGGGCTCTTGTCGACGGCGGTACCCGGTGCGGCGCTCGTCGGGTCGGCCATCCTGAAGTGGCCCGGCAGCTCGGTGGCCTCGGCGGCTGGCGTCGCGACGGAGGCTTCCTTCACATTGCGGTTGAGGCCTGCGGTGGCCGCCCCGGCCACGGCCTCGCGTGCGGCGTCGGTCTTGATGTCGAATACGCGGTAGTACTCGACCGTCGTGTCGCGCGCGGCGAACCGGCTGCCGGCGTCGGTGCTGCAACCGGCCAGCGCGGTCATGATCAGCAGGATAAAACCGGACAACAACGAGCTCTTCATCTCTTTCTCCTTCGCGTGGGCGTGGGTCAGTGGACCGATTGTCCCGGCGGAGAAATTCAGGAGAATGAGCTTGCTCAAGCGTGCACGGGTGCCGTCAGCGTGGCGCGACAGCACCGTGCGACGGGGTCAGAGCACGCGGCGGAAAGTCTGGCGCACGAGGTTGCGGTCGCCGCAATCGAAATGCCACCACTCCGTGTTGATGCCGACGAAACCGGCCTGGCACATGGCGTCGCGCAGCAATTGCCGGTTGGCCACCTGCTCTGCCGACAGTTCACCGCTGGCCACAAAGCGGGCTTCCAGCGCGGGATGCGACAGTTCCGTCATGTCGTCGAAGCCCGTGCCCATGTCGAGCTCGCGGCCCTGCTCATCGAGGATCGTGATGTCCAGCGCCATCCCGAACGAGTGGATCGAACCCCGCTGCGGATGCGCGAGATACATCTGCAGATCGGTACCGGCCAGCGCATCCCACAGTTGCTGCTGCACGCGCTGCGGACGCAGCGCATCGAGGACGAGCGGCGTGCAGCCGGGACGTCGGGCCTTCAGCCACGCGACGACGCGCTCCAGCGCAAACGCCGCGTCGCGGTGCAGCCAGGCGCAATCGTAGGGAGAGTACAAATCGCGGCCGACGAAATTGTCCGGGGTCGCGTAGCGCAGGTCGACGGCGATGCCGGCGATGGTCGACAGGTGGCGGAACTCGGGGTGGCCGGCGATGTGCTCGCTGGCGATGGTATTCATGCACATCCTTGATCCAACAAATTGCGCGCCGTGGCGCCGATGCACATGGCCAGTTCACGCGCGCCGTGCGACAGCGGCGCGTGGCTGGCCGTCAGCAGGTACAGCTGGACGGGGATCGTCGGCGCCCACGGGCGGCACTGCACCTTGCCCGGCGCGGCGGACGCGGCCGTGAACGGATCGAGCACCGCCGTGCCCGCACCCGCCTCGACGAGAGATCTCGCGATCTGGTACGTCTGCACGACGGTGCGAAACACCGGGTGCACGTCCTGCGCCTCGCATGCGGCCACGACCATTTCGCCGAGCGGGTCGCGGTCGGCCAGGCCGATCAACTCGCCGCTGAGGCCGGACGGCGTGATCGGTTGCGCGCACTCCGCGTCGGTCCACGTGCCGGCCGGCGCCATCACCATCAGCGCGCCCTGCGCGATCGGCTCCGCTTCGATGCCGGGGTGGCGCGGGTCCTGCAGCGACAGCGCCAGGTCGGCCTCGCCGAGGCGCAACGCGTTCACGATCTCGTTCGTGTGGAACGTGGCGAGCTCGCAGCGGGTCTGCGCGAAGTCGCGGCGCCACACGGTCAGCGCGGCGGGCAGCACGGAGACGGCGATGGTCGGCGTGGAGACGAGCCGCACGGTTTCCTCGGCGCGATTTTTCAGGCTCGCGGCCAGGCGGCGGATGCCCTGCAGGTCGCGATTGAGCTTTTCCGTCTCGGCGAACAGGCGGTGCGCTTCAGGCTTCGGGATCAGCTTGCCGCGCACGCGCTCGAACAGCGGCATGCCCAGTTGCAGTTCGGCGTGCTGCAGGACTTTCGTCACGGCCGGCTGCGAAATGTGCAGGACCTGCGCGGCGCCGCTGATGGTGCCGACCTGCATGATGGCGTGGAAGACTTCGATATGGCGCAGGCGCATCGCTCAGTTCCCGGTCACTGCTGCACGGGGACCGGCGGCGCCGGCGGCACCGGTCCCCGTGCAGCAG
>NZ_JBKYMO010000093.1:0-15106 GCF_047302915.1 Massilia sp. CT11-108
GCGCTGCGCCGCGCCAAGCCGCCGCTGCCCTTCCCCGGCGCGCCCACGTTGCTGGACGGCTGGATCCTGTACGGTGCCGGCAACAACATGAACGAACCGGCCACGCCGCCGAACGATGCGGCGCCGAACGCCGGCACGAGCATGGGCGCGGCGCTGCAGACCATCGCGGCCGTGTGCGACACGCCCGAGCTGTCGCTGACACCGGAATCGGCCTTCGAGGATGCGACGACGGTGCAGGACATCGTCGACGCGGTCTCGAACGCCGTCAATCCGGGCGGCACGCCGCCGACCGTGAACTCGCCCAACGGCGACCGGCTGCTGCGCGAGATCCGGCGCGAATACTGGGTGGCGAAGCACGGCCGGCGCGACGCCCTGTGGTCGCTGCGGCGCGCGCTGGGCGAAGCGCGTGAGCTCGTCTACATCGAAAGCGCCCAGTTCGCGCCCACGGCCGCCGACAACGGCGGCATGCCGGCCCACATGCTCGACCTGGCCCAGGTGATCATCGACCGCATGACGGATCACCGCGACCTGCGCGTGGTGGTGGCGCTGCCGTGGGACACCGATTTCGCGCACAGCGGCCCGCCGATGAACTTCGAGACCTTCGTGCAGCAGGCGATCGGGGCGCGCAAGGCGCTCGTCTCGACATTCCCGGGCATCATCAGCGACCGGCTGGCCGTGTTCCATCCGCTCGGCTTTCCCGGCCGCGCGACCGCGATCCGCAGTGCGGTGGTGATCGTCGACGACGTGTATTCCCTCGTCGGCACGAGCCACTTCCGGCGGCGCGGCATGACGTTCGACGGCGCCGCCGACCTGGTCTCGTTCGACCGCGCGATCGAGGACGGCTATTCGAAGAAGCTGCGCCAGTTGCGGCGGGCGCTGATGGCCACGCGGCTGGGCGTGCCCGTCGGGACGGGGCCGGCCAATGCGACCGCGGAATGGGCGGCGCTGGAGCTGCCGCGCACTGCGTTCGGCGTCGTGCGCAATCTGCTCGGGGAAGGCGGCGCGGGACTGATCCAGCCGCTGTGGGAAGGCTATAACCCGGATGTGATGCCGGCTACCGTGGACGAAGCCGACCCGGACGGTGTAGATGGGGCGACGCTATTGGCGACGCTGGGAAGTTTTTTGGCCAAGGCGTGATGGCGTAGTTACATATATTTACACCCGAAAACGTTTCCAGATTAAAATGTCGTTTTTGCAATCATTCTAGTCAAGGAAATGTAATGAAGGTAGATGTGCGAGGTTTGCTCGCGTGCGCGCTCGCGTTCACGCTGGCCGCATGCGGCGGCGGCGGCTCGGGAGGTGGCGGCGGGTCCGGTTCCGGGACCAGCAATCCGGACGGGGCCTGGCTTACGTTCGATCCGGCGGCACCGACCGTCAGCCAGTACGAAGGAGAAAGCATGCCCGTATCGGTGACGGCGACGTCGAGCCGCACCTTTGCCCAGTCCTTCAACATCGGCATCATCGACACGAAAGGCGTGGTCACGACCGATGTATCGGTGTCGGGCGCCTCGGCGATGTCCTATGTCGCCACGCTCCGTACCGCCCCGAACCTCAGCGCCGGCACCCATACCACCTCGCTGGAGGTGCGCGTGTGCGAGGATGCACCGCTCACCTGTGCCAAACCGTTCCCCGGGTCGCCCTGGCACGTGCCCCTGACGGTGCAGGTCAAATCCAGGACCGATGCGGCGGCGCGCCTGACCCTGTCGGTGCCTAGCCTAAGCGTGACGACCTATCCCGGCGAGGCGACCACCGTCACCTTCGAAGCACAACTGGACAAGGAACTCGCGAGGCGCGTCGCCAGTATCGGCGTATTCGATCCCGCCAGCCTCACCGTGACCCCGCCCGACCAGATGACGCTCGCGCCGGACGGCCATTACGTGTTCACGCTCTCGACCGCCACCAGCAACGCCCTCGCGGTGGGCACGTACAACAGTAACCTGCAGTTGCGCATGTGCGATGACGACGTACGCACCTGCCAACGCCCCGTGGCCGGCTCGCCGTGGACGCTGCCGCTCACCGTGAACGTGAAGTCGCCAACCAATCTGTCCGCGCTCGCCCCGGTGAACGGGCTGGGCAGCTGGACGACGTACCAGGGCAACGCGGCCCATACGGGATTTGTCGACGCCAGCCTCGATCCCGCCACGTTCACGCGCCGCTGGCAGCTGTCCAGTGCGGTCAATTCCGAGAGCAGATACGCATCGACGGCCATCGACAACGGACGGGTATTCATCGTCCGCCAGGGCGTGAACACGCAATGGGAACTGCTGGCGATCTCCGAGGACTCGGGCACGATCGCATGGAACGTCGAGCTCACCAACCTGAACCACGTAAACCCGCCGGCAGCGGCGAACGGCCGTGTCTACGTCACATCCACCGGGCACGAGGACACCTATCTGTGGGTCTATTCCCAGGCGACGGGCGCGCTGCTCAAGCAAACCGCGATGAGCTCGCAATGGAGTAATTACTCGGCCCCTACCGTAGTCGGCACCGACGTGTACTCGATCGACGGTTACTACGGCGGCCTCGCCAAATATGCCGACCAGGAGGGCAAGTTCGCCTGGACGGTCCCCTCGACGGTCGAGGAAGGCTGGAGCCCGGCCACCGATGGCCGTTTCGTCTACACGTACAGTACACCCGACAACATCCTGAAGGTGTTCGACGCCGCCGACGGCGGCAGCGCCTATGCCATCGGCGCGCCCTACCCGTACAGCACCTATTTCACGGCCGCCCCGGTGGTCCTGACCGGTACGGGACAGGCGATCGTCGCGTCCGGACAGTTGATGGCGTTCGACCTGGCCACCCACACGCGCGCGTGGGTGCTGGACGGCTACACATTCGGCATGGCCGCCTACGGTAACGGCACCGTGTACGCATTCGGCGCGAACGGCCGCACACTCGAGGCACACGCACCGGCGAACGGAAACCTGTTGTGGACTGTCGACCTGGGCAACAATGACTTCTCGAACGTCATCGTGACGCGCAACCTTGCCTTCGTGAGTTCGTCCACCGCGACGCAGGCGGTCGACCTGAACACGCGCAAGGTGGTGTGGACCTATCCGCAGGGCGGCAACCTGGCGATCTCGCAGCGCGGGGTCTTGTATATCCTGACGAGCGCCGGCAAGCTGGCGGCGGTCAACCTGCGCTGACGCGCAGCCGCGGGCAACGTCAGCCGAGCGACAAGGGCCGAGGATTCGAAACGCACCCAGCCGCCGCGCAGACCTGGTTCCTGCCCGCGGCCTTGGCCGCATACAACGCCGCGTCGGCTGCGGCCAGCAGGGTCGCCTCGTCGCGGCCGTGCAGCGGAAACAGCGCGACGCCCGCCGAGAACGACCTGCCGACATCGGCGCCGTTGGACGCGAAACGCAGGGCGGAAAACGCGACCCGCAATTCGTTGATGCGTTCGATGGCCAGGTCGAGCGTCACGTCGCGCATGATGACGACGAACTCTTCGCCGCCGTACCGGCATGGCGAATCGGTCGGCCTGACCTGTTGCCGGAGCAAAGCGCCGAGCGCGCGCAGCATCGCGTCGCCGAGCGCATGGCCGTGCACGTCGTTGACCGTCTTGAAGTGATCGACGTCGATCAGGACGACCGCGAACGAGCCCTGGGTCCGCGCGCTGCACGTCAATTCGCGCGCCAGCGCGTCCGTCAGGTAGAGGCGGTTGTACAGCCCCGTCAAGGGATCGCGAATGACCTGCTCCTGCAACTGCGCCTGCATCGACTGGATGGTGTCCAGCTGGGCCTTGAGCTGCGCGTTCGCCTGCTCGAGGGCGAGCGACGTCGTCCGCGCTTCGGTGACGTCGCGTACGATCAGGACGGCGCCGATCGTGTTGCCGTCATCGTCGCCGATGGCGAACGTGCGCAGTTCGAGATGCCGCGCACCGCCATGCACGAATTCCATCGTCGTCGGGGCATTGCCGAGGCGGGCCACGTGTTCATCCAGCTCGGCCAGCTGTTCGCCGAGCAGGCGGCCCGGCTTGACCGGCTGGCCGATGTCGAACATGCGCCGGAGCGCCGCATTGCTTTCGACGACACGCCGCTGGGCGTCGATCACGATGAAGCCGTCGGTGATGGCCGAGCCGATCTTTTCACGCGCCACGGCGACGAGATCGAACAGGCCGCGGCGGAAGATCGCCAGCGACACCAGGATGCCGCTCGCGACCATGCCGATCGGGGTGGGATCGAGATCCGGCGGGGACACGCCCGCGATGAACGTCACGTTGCAGATGATCGGGACGAGCAGTGCGCCCAGCAGGATGCGCGTCTGCCGCCGCACGTGCCGCGATCCCCGGTCGTACGCGGCCACGAGGGCAAGCACCGACTTCGCGACCACTACGTAGCTGTACAACGAATGGACCCAGAACAGGGGGCCCATCCGGAAAATGCTGTCCGTGGACTCGCCGCGCCAGGTCCCGAAGCACAGGTCGTGCAGTGGCGACAGCGCGGCTGCGACCACGACGCCAGGCACGATGGCCAGCGCCAGGAGCCGCGACCGGGGCCATTTGTTCGTGCCGCGCGTGTAGCTCAGCACGAAGACCAGCGTGAGCGGCGCGATCGCGACGACGGCCGGGAAGATGACGCGCATCCGCAGGAACATCCCGTCGTCCGGCCACAGGCGCGCGAACGGCAGCGCGTAGCAGGTCAGCCACCAGGCCGCGCTCAGCTGCATGGCCAGCAGCGCTGGCGCTCCGGGGGCGTGACGGCGGGTCCAGGCGACTGAGGCCAGGAACAGCGCCGTCACGGCACCGGCCAGCAGGAGGAAGTTAAAGATTTGCATGATCGCGCGGATGAGCAGGTGCCTATATTAGCATCGGCTTACGACATGTTTCTTTGTGGAACTATGTTTTGTCACCCGCGAACAACATCACGAGCTGTCACGCAGCGACGCGGCCGCCGAAGCGGCCAGCGTCGCCGCCGCGGGCCCTACAGCCAACCTTTGAGGGTCATCTGGTCGGCTACATACTTGGCGATCAACGAATGCTCGAACGGCGTCGGATAAACGCCGTCGGCAAACATGAAATGACTGACGTCGCCACCGATCGTATTACTGGCATTGCACACAAGCGAATTCAGGACGGCGCCGAGCGCGTTGGGGCCGCAAGCCGGCGTGGTGACGCTGGTCAGGCCGAAGGATTTCGAGTCGGCAGCGTGGGCACGGCTGACGCTCGCGACGTCGATCAACAGGACGCCGGCCTGACCGGCCAGGTCAGCCTTGAGCCTGTCGTTGAAAGCGGTGACCATCGTCTTGATCAGTGCCTGGGACGACGCAGGCTGCGCTAGCGCGAATGGGCTGATCGTCAGGTCTGGAAGGTTATTGACCACGACATATTTCGCGCCCTTCCCGACGATGCTGGTCTTGACCAGTGCAGCGAGGTCGGCCGCGGCGCTTGTCATGGCGGCCACGACACGCGGGCCGTTTGCGTCGGCATAGTCGGCGCCGGCCTTCGCCGCGGCACTGGCAGCAATCGGGGCCGCGGCGGCCTTGGCGTCAGCCGTCGCCGTGGCGATCATCTGGGGTATGAGGAACGGCCAGTCGGGCGTCGTGCCGCCCGGTTGGGGCTGGGGATCGCCCGGATGCGGCAGCGAGGCCGCCACCAGGACCAGCGCCAGGCTGTCGGGGGTGTGGTTCGGGTTCGCGAGCTCGGCAATCAATGCATCGGACGCTCGCAATGCATTCACGGAATTCAGGCCGGCCTTGAGCAACTGGCCGGTGAGCGAGAGCGCAAACACGCTCCTTGCCACCCTGTCGCCGGCCTCCTTGCCGGCAGCTTCGCCGGCTGCAGTCGCATCCGCCTTCAACTTGTCCAGTTCAGCAAGCGCATCCGCGCTGCCGGCCATGACGACGACGATTTCGTCGCCCTTGAACTTCCCACCGCTGGCGGCGAGATGGTTCGCGACCTGGGCCGCGACGGGGAGCGTCAGCAGTCCCAGCGCGGATCCGGTCTGCTTGTTGCCGGGCCCCACCGGGTTGCTCACGCGGGCGCCTCCCTGGGCATAGGCGAAACAACCGCCGTGGTTGGTAACCGGTATGGAAAAACCCTTGGCGGCGTCGCCTTCCAGCCCGGTCTGGGCCGCGCACGGTGCCGGCAGTTTCAACTGGCTCGCCAGGACTTCGGTCCAGTTCTTCCCATCCAGGGCCGGGCTCACCGTCGTATTGTTTCCATTGATCGTGTATTTACCGCCGCCCAATGCCTGAATGCCCCCGACCGCATAGCTGCCGACGTCGACCAGGCTGTCGCCGAACGTCACCTGGGCAGCGAATGTCGGTTTCGCGGTGCCGCTTCCGCCCGGGGTGGAGCCCACCGAGCCGGCATCCGTGGTCGTATTGCTGGAATCGCCGCCGCCGCAGCCGGAAACGACTGCCATGACGAACAGTGCAAGTGAAAGATTGATTTGTCGCATTATTTTTTCCCCAATAAAAGTTGATAATGAGAATTTTCAGAAGAAAAATTTACAACGCTCACTCTTGCACGTTCAATCTTGCTAAGGTTTTGGTTTGATCAATGATTGGCCGAAATTGCTGCGATCGCAATACAACGCATACCGCGTCGTCGCCCCGGCCCGCCATCCCCGTTGTCCCTCTGAACGGCACGCGCATGAACCGAAGCGCGGCGCCTCCGCCGAGTCCGGAAAACCGTTGTTCAAGCCCCACATTTTGCGTCGCACAACACAAAACCGACCGAGCGTTGGATGACCCGATACTTTTGCAAGCAACATTTTTTGATCCTGGGTTATTTCTTTTCAAAACATCCCATGGCTGAGCTTTGAGTCGGATCAACGAAATCGCATACGCGTCCTTATGCAGCGGACTTGGCGATAAGCTGAGGCCTGGACCTGATCAATGCGTTATCCCCCGAGAGCAGAAGGAGGCCATGATGAATACAGATGTCAATCCGGTGTTGGTCGATTTCAAACCCATACAGGTCTCCAAACCGGTGTCGCAACGTTTCGCGCTGGAGCTATCGGCATTCGGCCTTGCCCGTGGCTATTGCAAGGTGCACGGTATCGAGACCAAGGACGGCAAGCGCCAGGCGTTGGCCGACATGAGAAGTCGATTCGCGAAATACGCGGTCTCGTCCGACCAGATCAGGCAGCGGCAGCTGGTCTTCTTTCCAAAAGTGACCGATATCCGCATTTCCGATGGTGACGTGGTGCTGGCAGAACCCACGCAGGAGCATCTGCGCCTGTTCGCCGGCCCCGACGATACGAAGGGGGCCGACCTGAAAACCCGCCACCTCAGCTATGAAAGAATCGTGAACGACTGCGTCACGGACATGTACTGCGATACGATGACCGGACCGGACGACCTGATCCATGTGACCAGTTCCGGCTACCTGGCACCCAGCCCGGTGGAACGGGTGGTCGCACACAAGGAATGGTTCGATACCGCTGTAACCCATTGCTACCATAAACACTGCTATGGAGCGTTTCCCGCGATCAAAATGGCGCACGGCTTCCTGTCCTCGTCGCTTACCGGTGCCGCTCCACCCAAACGGCGGATCGATATCGTCCATACCGAGCTCCTGTCCGGTCATCACAACATCGAGGACAGCGGTATCGAAAACATCATCGCCATGACATTGTTTGCTGACGGCTTCATCAAGTATTCGGCGTGCTCCGAGAGTTACGCGCGCGAGCACGGCCTGCGGGGCTTGCGCATCCTCGCCCTGAACGAGCAACTCCTGCCCGACGCCGCCGATGCGATCACAATGATGCCGACCGACCACCAGTTCCAGGTGACCCTGTCTGTCATGGTGCCGGTTGTGATCAAGCGGCATGTCTACGCTTTTGCCACCGACCTGATGCGCAGGATCGGCATGGACTTCGAGCGCGACAAGGACTCGATGATGTTCGCGATCCACCCGGGGGGGCCGAAAATCGTCGAGCATGTCCAGAACGAACTGCGCCTGCGCGAAGATCAGGTCTCGTTCAGCAAGTCGGTCTTTCATGAAAACGGCAACATGTCCTCTGCGACCATTCCGCACATAATGAAAGCGATTCTGGACGAAAAAGCCATCCGGCCAGGAACGCGCGTGCTGTGCCTGGGTTTTGGACCTGGGTTGACGGTGTCCGGCCTGATACTGGAGAAAGTCTGAGTCCGGAGGAATAAGGAGACGTCACCTATCCTGTCTCCTTATTCCGGTAAAAAGGCCAAGCGCACCTCCACGGTATCGGCGATCGCCGCGCCACTTCAACCGCTACGCGCGGCGGTCGAAGGCCGCGAGAACCCACACCAGACCGCCAGCTGCTTCATACCATGGTGCCGTGCCGACCGGGCGCCACCAGCGCGCATCTGTGGCGGGTCCGCACGGACCATCCCCCCGTTCGCTTATCCAGGTGCGCAGCTTCCCGTAACGATGGACGTGCCCGATCCCTGCCCCGCCGATGTCCTTGCCGCGGCGGCCCGGCATTGACGATCGAAAGCGATCGGTCATCAAGGCACAACCCACTTCCACGTTCGCGTCCACGAATGAGCAATTTCCCGAAACACTGCCCGCAAGGCCGAATTCAACGATCCCATGCTTCATCCGGGCAAAGCGCAATTCACAAGGTCGGCCGGTTCATTCGGATAATTTCAATTCTTTAAACTTAGATTCCTTGAATCATTAAACGGCCTGGATGGAATGGCATATCCGGATTTGCGCTTTTTGGCAAGCTCTGCATTACCTGAAACCAGTCATCGACCCGCCCCCATCAAGTCATCTCCGAATGCATGGTGCGTCGCAGCAAAAATAGTTATATTCTTCCGCCTTATTACCAACACGACGCACCAAAGTTGTGCTTTCACGACATGTCCTGGAATATCGCGCCGCCGTCTCTTTACGCGCGGCCGAGCTTATCCGCCGGTTTGACTGCAATCAAACAGCCACATTCGACAGGTGATAATGTCTAATTAAGGTTTATGGCAATGATTACACGCGCACGCACTGGATTCGACAATCATACGCACGACATATGAGTGTAGTTAGCAGGAATCACCAGAATAACTATTGCCAGCCGGCACGAATTCAATTAACGACAGTAATCACGCCCCACGTCATTCACCATCGAAAACATAATAATCATCAGGATGTATAAGTCGGATGCTGAATAATCTTATGAGGATGCCATGATGCTGAGTGATAAGACCGCTTCCCGGTTAAGGGAAGAATTCTCTCGCTTCTCGCCCGAAGGGAGCATGAAGGAGTGTCTCGATGCCCTGTCGGAGGTCATTGCCCGAATACTCTCCGCGAAAGGCTGCAGCATCTTGATCCTGGCCGAGTGCGATCTTTCGCAGACGCCACTCGATAGCGGGCCTCAATTCGGTCCACTGCCCGAGCTGCTGGCGAATCAGAAACCCGTGATCTATGCAGCGACCGTCAGCGAGACCTCCGCCGATCCGGAGCGCGCCTATGATGTCCACGGCACTACCGAAAGCATGGTATCCGCGATTGTTTTACAAGGAAAAATCGTTGGAGTCATCCATGCATCACTCTCATTGCAGCCGGGCGGATTCAAAGAAGAAGACCTGCAACTTTTCAGTGTTCTCACACCGCTGGTGACGAAGTCCATTCAGGTGATCCAACTGCAGAATATTCTCAACTCGAGATTTGCCCAATTGGCGATCGCCCAATCCAATGACTCGGCAGTCAAGCAGTTAATGAATGGGATCATGCAAAATCCGAACCAGTTCGCGCGCATGCTGGCCCGCGCTTTCTATCGCGAGATGCTGCATACCGGCCTCAGTGTCAATCAGATCATTTTCGTGGCCACGGAACTGATTTCGGAACTCAGCAACAGCCTGAAGAAACGCAGCGTCAAGCACAAAAAACAAACAGGAGAATTGCCGCTCGCCGCCCCCATGCCAGTGCAAGTCGCACCAGAACAACTCGTGCCAGAACATGCCATCAAGCAATGAAAGAGCCGTCCTGTAGAGTCGTGAACCAACCGCCCACGGAATGACCGGGAGAGAGAAATGCACGTTGGACTGGAACTCGCAAGAATACCGGCCCGGGGTAATATTTCATTATTCCTCGATGACGACACTTTGTATACTGCACCGCAATATAGAAGTGAATTAGACATCCTCAGAAAATTATGCAGGGCACTGCATCCATCGGATTACGGATGCGTGACGATAAATAATCTGCATTCACTTCCCTTGCAGCGCCGCTTTGAAGTGAATGCCCAGACATTCCCTGGTGCGCCTGCAGTCAAGGCAGGCAACCAGCTGCTGACCTATGGTGAGCTCGACCATCAGGCCGACGAACTCGCACTGTATTTGCAGCGTCGTGGCCTGCACGCGGGATGCTTCTGTATCGTCAGACTCGAACCTTCGATCGCCGAGGTGCGCGCAATCCTGGCGATCCTGAAAGCCGGGGCGGCTTACGTGAAGTTCGATCCCGGCCTCGGCCCACAGCTCGAAGCAGCGGTGTTCGATGTCCTCGAGCCTCCGTTCCTATTCGTGCCCGTCACCGAAGCACTGCGCCCGGAGGCCGGCAGGCTGCAGGTGGTGGGTTGCGACGACGGACCGATGCATTTGCCCCATGGCTGGCCGGACGAGGCCAGGGTCGACGCGCGCACGCCGGCATGTGCGCTGGTGTATCGCGAGCCCGGCGGCGGCGTCTGCATATCAATGCGCACCCATCAATCGTTGGCATTTCCGGCCCGGGTACCTGCCAGGTCCCGCCGTTCCACGGGCGGCCGATCTTCACGCGTCCGCCATGATCCAACGAATTTCTGGCAGGTATTTTCCAAAGGGGCGTTGATGGTCATCCCTCATGCCTGAGCGGGCGGTCAACCGCCTATTTGAAGAGACACCGTGGAGATCCTCATGAATGCGTCAAACGCGGTAAAAACTGAACTACCAACGATTATCGCGCTCAGCCCGCAATTCCGGCTGGCGCCGCAGATTGCCATCGCAGCGAGCCGCGCGGGCGCGCTTGGTATCCTCGACCTCGGCATCAGGACGCCACCTGCCGACATGGCGGCGGCCGTTGCCGAAGTCGTACGTTGGTCGAGTCAGGCGACGAATTGGGGACTCCGATTCGACCTGCTCCAGGCCAGGCATGACGTCCTCAACCACCTGGCGGGGGATATCGGCCTCGAAACACGCGCGCCCGTCCTGCAGTTGGCTGGCGTGCGTTCCGGGGACCTTCGTGCCGCAGCCAGGACCGGGCGCAAAATCGCCCGCGCCGTCCTGCTGGAAGCATGCGATCTTGCCGAGGCCCAGGCGGCGCAGGACGCGGGCTTCGACGGGGTGGTCCTCAAAGGCAATGAGGCGGGAGGCCACGTGTGCCGCCGCTCGGCGTTCATGCTGACGCAGGAGTGCGCGGGAAAGCTGGCAATTCCTTACTGGATCCAGGGCGGTATCGGTCCGCACACGGCGGCGGCCGTCATGCTGGCTGGCGCACGCGGTGTCGTCATCGGCGAACAGCTCTGGCAGACGGCCGAAGCACCCTGCCCGCCCGCGAATATCGCGTGGTCAGGGATCGACGGCAGCGAGACTGCGCTGGTCGGCAGCGAAGACACGCCTTATCGCTGCTTCAGCCGGAGTGGACGCGTCCGCCAGCGCGAGATCGAACGCATGGTTGCACAGGGCGAGGAATGGCAGGACGCCCTGTTGAACGGCTTGCTCGACGCCGGGGACCCGATCATCCCGGCGGGGGCCGACATCGGTCTCGCGGAGCCCCTCGGAACGCGCTTCGGTACGGTCGGCCGCATCGTCACTGCGATCCGGGACGCCATCGAAAACCGGCTGCGGCAGGCGCACACCCTGCAGGCACTGCAGCCCGACGGCCCGCTCGCACGATCCCACGGCACGCGCTTCCCGATCGCCCAGGGCCCGATGACGCGCGTGAGCGACGTCGCGCCATTCGCGAGGGATGTCGCCGCGGCGGGCGCTTTGCCATTCGTCGCTCTCGCGGTGCTGCGCGGTCCCGAGGTCGCCGCCCTCCTGCGCACGACCCGCGAACTGATGGGCACGATGCCCTGGGGCGTGGGCATCCTGGGATTCGTACCGCGCGAGCTACGCGAGGAACAGCTGGCGGTGCTGCGCGAGATCAGGCCGCCGTTCGCGATCATCGCCGGCGGCCGTCCGGGCCAGGCCCGCGAGCTCGAAGAACTCGGCACGGTCACCTATCTGCACGTCCCGTCACCCGGCTTGTTGCGCAGTTTTCTCGGGAGCGGCATGCGGCGCTTCGTGTTCGAAGGCAGCGAATGCGGCGGGCACACGGGCCCGCGCAGCAGCTTCGTGCTGTGGGAACAAGCGGTCGGCATCCTGGCCAGCGCGGACATCAAGGATCCGGAGGCCGTGCACGTCCTGTTTGCCGGCGGCGTTCATGACGCGTTATCGGCGGCAATGGTCGCGCTGATTGCCGCACCACTGAGCGCGCGGGGCATGAAGGTCGGTGTGCTGATGGGTACCGCGTACCTGTTCACCCACGAGATCGTTGCAAGCGGTGCGATCGTCGGGGAATTCCAGCGCCAGGCCATGCAGTGCAAGGAGACCGCGTTGCTGCAGTCGGGCGTCGGTATCTACACCCGCTGCGCCAGGACCGCATTCTGCGACGAATTCGAGGCGCTGCGGCGCCAGCTCGTCCTGGAAAGCAAGTCAGACGAAGACACACTGATGGCGCTCGAGCTCATGAACATCGGCCGTCTGCGCATCGCCTCGAAAGGCGTGGCGCGCAACGGCGATCCGGATGTGCCTGCAAGCCAGCGCTACATTACCCTCGACGAAGACGCACAACGACGCGACGGACTGTACATGCTGGGCGATGTCGCGCGGCTGCGTGACGAGACCTGCAGCCTGGCGGAGCTGCACGACGCCGTATCCGGTGCGAGCATGCGGCTCCTGCAGGAACACGTGCCGCGCAACGAAGACGCCGAGCCCGCGGCAGCCAGCGAACCGATCGCCATCATCGGCATGGCAGCGCATTTTCCCAAGGCACAGGGGCTGCAGGCCTATTGGCACAACATCATGCGCGCACTCGACGCCATCCGGGAAGTGAGTGACGACCGCTGGCCGGCCGCCCAGTTGTTCGAGGCGCGCCGCGGCGTCGCCGACAAAGTGTATTCGAAATGGGGGGGATTCCTGGACGACATGCCGTTCGACCCCCAGCGCTACGGTATCGCACCGGCAACGCTCGGTTCGATCGAGCCGGCCCAGCTGCTTACGCTCGAAGTCGCCCGCCAGGCGCTCGAGGATGCGCGCCTGGACCAGCGGCCCTTCGCACGCGACCGCACGGCATGCATCGTGGCCGTCGGCGGCATGAACGACCTGGGCACGCTCTACAACCTGCGTACCGTACTGCCGCTGTATCTCGCACGGGTGGAGTCGCTGTCCCAGGAAACCCGCGATCACATCATCGATACGCTGTTCGACAAGGAGTTGCCGAAGTGGACCGAGGACAGTTTTCCCGGCATTCTCGGCAACGTCATCGCAGGACGGGTGGCCAACCGGCTCGATCTCGGCGGCAGCAACTTCACGGTCGACGCGGCCTGCGCATCCTCGCTCGCCGCGCTCGAAGTCGGTTTCAGGCAGCTGCGCGACGGCCAGGCCGACGTGGCGCTCGTGGCCGGCGTCGATTGCACGAATAGCGCACTGGGGTTCATGTGCTTCGCCCAGACGCACGCATTGTCGCCGCGCGGACGTTCGCGCCCATTCGACGAAAGCGCCGACGGGATCGCAATCAGCGAAGGCGTGGGGGCGATCGTGCTCAAGCGCCTCAGCGATGCCGAGCGTGACGGCGACCGCATCTATGCGCTCATCAACGGCGTCGGCAGCGCGAGCGACGGCCGCCACCGCAGCCTGACTGCCCCACATCCGCCAGGCCAGGTTGCAGCACTCGAGCGCGCCTACAGGGACGCCGGCGTCGACCCGCACCTCGTTACGCTGATCGAAGCGCACGGCACGGGTACCGCGCTCGGCGACAAGTCGGAAATCGCCGCGCTCACGACCGTGATGGGTTCGGCGCCGGCGCCCGCGTGTGCGATCGGCTCCGTCAAGTCCATGATCGGACACACCAAGGTCACGGCCGGCATCGCGGGCCTGATCAAGGCGTCCCTCGCGCTCCATCACCGCGTCCTGCCGCCCACGCTCGGCGTAGAGCGGCCAGTGGCGGGGCTCGCTGCACCGGGCTCCTTCCTTTATGTCAACAGCGAACCGCGCCCCTGGCTCCATGCCGGCCGCACCCACCCGCGCTACTGCGGCGTCAGCGCCTTCGGGTTTGGCGGCACGAATTTCCACGCGGTGTTATCCGAGTACGCCAATGCGTACCGGCCGACCGACAGGACCAGCCTGCAGCCCCGCAACGTCGAGCTGTTCGCGTTTACCGGCGCCAGCCGCGCCGACATCGAACAAGCGGTCAAGGACCTGCTCGAGCAACTGCAGCGCGCGCCTCAAGTCGACCTGGCGCAACTGGCCTTTTCGCTGTACCGCGAGCAGCACGTGCTGCGCCGCGCGAACGGCGGCCAGCCGTGCCGCCTGGTCGTCGTGGCCAGCTCCGTCGACGATCTGCGCCGCAGGCTGGCGCACGCGCTGGCGCAGTTCGATTCGAGGACACCCATCCATCCGGCGAGCGGCCTGCATTACCGCGAGAGCACCGAGGCACCCGGCGGCGTTTGCTTCCTGTTTCCAGGCCAGGGGGCGCAGCGCATCAACATGTTGCGCGATCTCGTCACGGACTTGCCCGCGCTGCACGCCTGCTTCGCCCAGCCGGCAACGAACGATCCCGGCCAGCCCGCCATCGCCGACTATATCTATCCGCGACCGGCGTTCGACGACGCCGAACGCAATGCCCAGCAACAAGCCCTGAACGCCACCGAGGTCGCGCAGCCGGCGCTCGGCATGGTCAACATGGCCGCGTTCGACGTTCTTACCAGTTATGGCTTGCGTCCCGATTTCGTTGCCGGGCACAGCTATGGCGAATATGTCGCGCTCTGCGCGGCCGGCGCGATCACGCGTGAGGCCTTGCTGCACCTGTCGCTCGCCCGCGGTCGCCTCGCGACGAGCGCCCCGGCCGGGGGCCGGGGGCGGGGGGGTTTTGACATAACCGCGCCCCCGCGGCGGGGCGAGCGGGGGGGTGGGGGGGGGGGGGGGGGGAAAAAAAAAGGGGGGGGGGGGG
>NZ_JBKYMO010000094.1:0-14897 GCF_047302915.1 Massilia sp. CT11-108
CGAGACCGGGGGCGTGCGCATCGGCCAGGGCGCCGAAGTCGTGGCCGGGGCCGTGGTCACCCATAACGTGCCGCCGTACGCGATCGTGGCCGGCGCGCCGGCACGCGTGGTCAACTACGTGCAGCAGGCCGAACGCAAGCCGGCGGCCGAGTGGCACACCATCACCACGCCGCCAAAAACGCCGTCGGCCGTGCGCCTCGGCGTCGGCGACGTGACCTTGCACCGCTTCAAATTCGTCGGCGACCCGCGCGGCGACCTGTCGGTCGGCGAGTTCATGCGTGAAATCCCGTTCATGCCGAAACGCTACTTCCTGGTCATGAACGTCCCCAACGACAAGACCCGCGGCGAACACGCGCACTACAAGTGCCACCAGTTCCTGGTCTGCGTTAAAGGCAGCTGTTCGGTGGTCGTCGACGACGTGGCATCCCGCTGCGAAGTGCGCCTCGACGCGCCGGACATCGGCCTGTACCTGCCGCCGATGACCTGGGGCATCCAGTACAAGTATTCGAGCGACGCCGTGATGATGGTGTTCGCGTCGGATTATTACGAAGCGGAAGACTACATCCGCGACTATGACGAATTCGTCGCCGCCAAACGCCGCATGGGCGACAGCGGCGCCCTTCCTGTGGAGCACGCATGAGTATTCCCTTCCTCGACCTGAAGGCCATCAACCTCGAGCAGGAAGACGCCATCGAACAGGCCATGCGGCGCGTGCTGCGGTCCGGCTGGTACGTCCTCGGCAAGGAAGTGGAAGCGTTCGAGCAAGCCTATGCCGCCTGGTGCGGTACGCGCCATGCCATCGGCGTGGCCAACGGGCTGGATGCGATCTTCCTCGTGCTCAAGGCATGGGGGGTGGGCCCGGGCGATGAAGTCATCGTTCCCAGCAATACCTATATCGCCACCTGGCTGGCCGCCTCGCATTGCGGCGCCACGCCGGTCCCGGTGGAGCCGGTGGCGGGCACGTACAACCTCGATCCGGCCCGCGTGGAAGCGGCCATCACGGCGCGTACCAGGGCCATCGTGCCGGTCCACCTGTACGGCCAGTGCGCCGACATGGAGCCGCTGATGGACATCGCACGCCGTCACCACCTGAAGGTCGTCGAGGACGGCGCCCAGGCGCACGGCGCGCGCTATCGCGGCCGGCGCGCCGGTACGCTGGCGCACGCCGCCGCGTTCAGCTTCTATCCCGGCAAGAACCTGGGCGCGCTGGGCGACGGCGGCGCGATCACGACCGACGACGACGCACTGGCACGGCAACTGCGCGCGCTGCGCAACTACGGCTCCCAGAAGAAATACCACAACGAATCCATCGGCTTCAATTCGCGCCTGGACGAGCTGCAGGCGGCGATCCTGTCGGCCAAGTTGCCCGTGCTGGACGACCAGAACGCCCGGCGGCGCGCGCTGGCGGCGATCTACGATGCCGAGCTGGCCGGCATCCCCGGCCTCGTCCTTCCCGTCGTGCCCGAGTGGGCCGAACCGGTGTGGCACCTGTACGTCGTGCGCCATGCACAGCGCGACGCGCTGGCCAAGGGGCTGGCCGAGGCCGGCATCGGCACGCTGGTGCATTACCCGATCGCACCGCACCTGCAGCCCGCCTACGCCGATCTCGGCATGACCGAGGGCCGGTTCCCGATCGCCGAGGCCATCCATCGCGAGGTGCTCAGCCTCCCGATGGGCCCGACGATGACGGCGGCGCAGGCGGTCGAGGTCGCGCAGGCGGTACGGCGCATCGCCGCGGCGCTGTGAACGGCGCCATCCCGTACTTTTTCTCACGAACGACAACGAACTCCGATCTCCATGACGCTTCCCAAAGTCAGCATCGTCATCCCGTCGTACAAGCCGGAGCACTTCGAACAATGCCTGCGCTCGGCCGTCGGCCAGACCTACCCGAATATCGAAATCCTCGTCAGCGACAATTGCCCGACCGAGCAAATCCGCGATATCTGCGCACGCTTTCCCGAAGTAATCTACCAGCGCTGCTCGGTGATCCGCGGCGATAACATCCACGCCGCCTTCTTCTCGGGCAAGGGCACGTACATCAAGCCGCTGTTCGACGACGACATCCTGCATCCGTTCTGCGTCGAGCGCATGGTGGCCGCGATGACTGCGCATCCGCGCGTGCAGATGACGTTCTCGGCCTCGCAGGTCATCGACGCCAACAACCTGCGCGTGGAAACCCGCCGTGCGTTCGAGGCCAGCGGTTCGATGACGGGCCTGGAACTGCACCGCAGCATGGTCCTCGGCATGCGTAATTTCGTCGGCGAATTCTCCACGGTGATGTTCACCCGTCAGAAGCTGTGGGAAATCGGCCACCACCGGCTGTTCGCGCTGGCCGGCCACGACTGCACCCGCGGGCTGTCCGACGTGTCCGCGTACTGCAACCTGGTCGAGGGCGGCGACGTGTTCTACCTCGACGAGGAACTGAGCTACTTCCGCCGCGATCCGCGCCTGCAGTCGGAATCGAATCCGGCCGTGAACAAGAATTTCGGCTACTGCTTCTCCGACTACTTCGACCTGCTGCTCGCGTCGCATCGCCTGGGCGTCGTCGGCACGCAGGAGCTGCTGGACAAGCGCGACCAGGTGCACACCGCCTACCTGCAGCTGCGCGGGGTCTTCTTCCAGATCGAGGAAGCCTGGCAGCGCTACGCCGCCTACACGGAGAGCCTGACCGCATGACGTCCCTGCCCCCCTTCTATTGCATCAGCCACAAGGACCCGGGCTGGCCCCTGCCGCCGTTCCTGACGCTCGTCGGCACCGGGGGCTACGTGCCGGAGCGCGGCATCGGCATGAGCGTGCACGCGCCGCAGCTGGCCTACAAGAACATGAAGCTGGGCGAATACGCGGCACTCTTCATGATCCGCCGCCTGCTGGAAGAAGCGCATGCCGACGGCTTCGTCGGCGTCTGCCATTACCGCCGCTACGCCCTGGTCGCCGAGATCGGCGAGCTGCGCGGTTTCAACTACCACGCGCACCCGAGCGAACTGCAGGACCTGCCCATCGAAGCGTTCATCGGCGACGGCACGACCCCGATCATCTCGGCGCCCATCAATTTTCCCGGCACGGTCATGCAGCAGTACTCGGCGAACGCGGTCGGGCGCGACCTGCTGATGTTCTTCGGCGACGCGGTCGACTGCGGCGTGATCGACAGCGACGAGGCGATCAACTTCCTGTCCGGCACCAGCTTCATCACGGCGGGCAACGTGGGCTACATGCCGGTCGCGTGGTTCGTCGAGACCATGCGCCAGCTCGAAGGCGTCGTGGCACGCTTCGCCCACAACCATTACGTCCGGCGCGAAGGCTACGAAGAACGTACGATGGGCTTGTGCTGCGAACGGCTGCATGGCCTGCTGCTGCGCAAGAAGGCATTGGAATACGGTGCGGACAAGGTGATCACGCGTCCCCTGACGGTGCTGACCGAGACCGGTCGGCTGAACTGAAACGGCAAGGAGATCGGATGAAAGCAGTCATCCTCGCGGGCGGCCTCGGCACCCGCATCAGCGAAGAAACCTCGGTCAAACCGAAACCGATGGTGGAGATCGGCGGCAAGCCCATCCTCTGGCACATCATGAAGGGCTATTCCACGCACGGCGTGAACGATTTCGTGATCTGCTGCGGCTACAAGGGCTACGTGATCAAGGAATACTTCGCCAACTATTTCCTGCACACGTCCGACGTCACCTTCGACATGCAGAACAACCGCATGGAAGTGCACACGCGCAGCGCCGAGCCGTGGAAGGTGACCCTGGTGGACACCGGCGACGACACCCTGACCGGCGGCCGCCTGAAGCGCGTGCGCGACTACGTGCGCGACGAAGAGGCGTTCTGCTTCACTTACGGCGACGGCGTCTCGAACGTAAACATCACGGAACTGATCGATTTCCACCGCGCCCACGGCAAGCTGGCCACGCTGACGTCCGTCCAGCCGCCGGGCCGCTTCGGTGCCCTCAACCTGCAGGGCGACGAGATCACCAGCTTCCAGGAAAAACCGCAGGGCGACGGCGCCTGGATCAACGGCGGCTTCTTCGTGCTCTCGCCGCAGGCCATCGACTACATCGACGGCGACGCCACCACGTGGGAGAAGCAGCCGATGGAAGGACTGGCGCGCGACGGCCAGATGCGGGCCTTCTTCCACCACGATTTCTGGCAGCCGATGGACACCTTGCGCGACAAGATGCACCTCGAAGAGCTGTGGAAATCCGGCCGCGCGCCCTGGAAGACCTGGGAGTGATCATGTTCGGCGACATCTACCGCAACAAGAAGGTCCTGGTCACGGGCCATACGGGCTTCAAGGGTTCCTGGCTCGTCATGTGGCTGCTCAAGCTGGGCGCGCGCGTCGCCGGCCTGTCCGACGGCATCCCGACCCAGCCGTCCATCTTCGAGGAGACCGGCCTGGCCGGGCATATCGAGCACCACCTGGGCGACGTGCGCGACCTGGCCGCCGTCCGGCGGGTCCTCGCCGATTTCCAGCCCGACTTCGTGTTCCACCTGGCCGCGCAGCCGATCGTCTCGACGTCGTACAGCGATCCCGTGGACACGATCACGACCAACGTCATCGGCACCACCAACGTGCTGGAAGCCCTGCGCCTGCACGACCGCCCCTGCGTCGCCGTGATGATCACGTCCGACAAGTGCTACGAGAACGTCGAGTGGCTGTGGGGCTACCGCGAGACCGACCATATCGGCGGGCGCGACATCTACAGCGGCTCGAAGGGCGCGGCCGAGGTGGTCATCCACGCGTACTACTGGTCGTTCTTCCGCGCGCCCGATTGCAAGGTGAGGCTGGCCAGCGGCCGCGCGGGCAACGTGATCGGCGGCGGCGACTGGGCCAAGGACCGCATCGTCGTCGACTGCATGCGCAACTGGTCGGAAGGCCGCAAGGTCGAGATCCGCAGCCCGCAGGCGACGCGGCCATGGCAGCACGTGCTGGAGCCGCTGTCGGGCTATCTCGCCCTGGGCGCGGCGCTGCACGAACGCCCGGAACTGTCGGGCGAAGCCTTCAACTTCGGACCGCGCGCGGAACAGAACCGCACCGTGCTGGAGCTGCTGGGCGACCTGTCGCGCCACTGGCAGTTCGCGAGTCCCGAACAGGCGTACGAGGTCACCGGCAATATCCCGTTCCACGAGGCGGGGCTGCTCAAGCTGAACTGCGACAAGGCCCTGTTCCACCTGCGCTGGGAAGCGAACCTGAACTACGAGACCTGCGTGCGCCTCGTCAGCGAATGGTATTACCGCTACTACCGCGAGCAGGCCGACATGCACGCGCTGACGCTCGCCCAGATCGGCGAATACGAAGCGCTGGCCGCGGCGCGGGGGCTGGCATGGACGCGCTGACGCCCTGCACGCTCACGCCGCTGGCGCGTATCGCCCACCCCAAAGGCGACGTGTACCACGCGATGAAGGCGACCGACCCGGGCTTCGCCGGCTTCGGCGAGGTCTATTTCACCACCGTGCATCCGGGCGTGACGAAAGGCTGGAAGCAGCATACGCGCATGACCATGAACCTCGTCGTCGTCGCGGGCAGCGTCACGTTCCACCTGCACGATGCCGGCACCGGCCGCACGGCCTCGCACACGCTGGGCGACGCCAGCTATGGCAGGCTCACGGTGCCGCCGGGCTGGTGGATGGCGTTCACCGGCACCGGGGACGGGACGAACCTGGTCTGCAACATGGCCAGCATCCCACACGATCCGGCCGAGGCAGTCAACGTCGACCTGGCCGCGTACCCGCTCGCATGAAGATCCTGCTGACCGGCGCCCGCGGACTCCTGGGAACGGCCATCGGCAAGGCGGCCGCCGCGCGCGGCTGGCACTGCGCGCCGCTGGCACGTCCCGCGCTGCCGGACGCCCCGGCCTACCTGCCCGCCGAACTCGCCGCCGGCTGGGATCTCGTGATCCATGCCGCCGCCAACACGAACGTCGAGCAGTGCGAGCTCGACCCGTCCACCTGCTACCGCGACAACCTGCTGCTGACCGAACTGATCGCCACCGCGTGCGCGCGCGCCGGCACGAAGCTGCTGTTCGTCTCCAGCACCGGCGTGTACGGCGCCCACGGCACCGCGCCCTGGCGCGAATACGACGCCGTGCGGCCGACCACGCACCACCACCGCAGCAAGATGCTGGCCGAGGAACGCGTGCTGGCCGCGAGCCCGGACAACCTCGTCGTCCGCACCGGCTGGCTGTTCGGCGGCGCGCCGGACATCCCGAAGAATTTCGTCGCCCGCCGCATCGACGAGGCCCGCGCCGCGCTGGCGAACGGCGCGACGATGCGTTCGAACGTCCAGCAGCGGGGCGTGCCCTGCTTCAGCGGCGACGTCGCGGCGCGCATGCTCGACCTGGGCGCGAGCGGCCTCGCGGGCGTCTTCAATTGCGTGAACGGCGGCTCGGCGTCGCGCCACGAGTACGTGCAGGCGATCGTGCGCCTGGCCGGCTTCGATCTCGAGGTCGGTCCCGCCGACGCCGCATCGTTCAACCGCAAGGCCAACGTCTCCGACAACGAAATGGCGGACAACTGGAAATGCGACCAGCTGGACTGGCCGGCCATGCGCGACTGGCGCGCCGCCCTCGCCGCCTATCTCGAGGGCGAACTCGCCCCTTACCTCGCAGCGAACTGACATGGAAACCATCGATATCGTCATCCTGGGCGCGGGCATCGCGGGCCTGGGCGCCGCGCTGCGCGCGCGCGAATTGAACCGCCAGGCCGTCGTCTTCGAGGCGCGCGACCGCGCCGGCGGCCTGCTCGACAACTTCACGGTCGACGGCTTCCGTTTCGACCACGCCGTGCACCTGTCGTTCGCGAACGAACCGGAAGTACGCGCGATCTTCGACCGCACGCCGTATCTCACGCACCCGGCCGATTCGTATTGCTGGGATGACGGCTACTGGCTCAAGCACCCGGTGCAGAACAACCTGTATCCGCTGCCGCCGGAACAGCGCGTGGCCCTGATCAAGTCCTTCCTCGCGCGTCCCGACACGCTCGCGCACGACGATTACGAAAGCTGGCTGCGCCACCAGTACGGCGACGCGATCGCCGAACGGTACCCGCTGCGCTACACGCAGAAATACTGGGCGGTGCCGGCCCGCGCATTGTCCACGACGTGGATCGGCAACCGCATGCGCCGCGCGGAACTGGACGAGATCCTGTTCGGCGCCCTGACGGGCGATACGCCGAACACGTATTACACCAAGGAGATGCGCTACCCCGTCGCGGGAGGCTACAAGGCGTTCATCCAGCCGCTGCTCGATGCCGCCGAGATCCGCACGGGCCACGCCGCGACAGGCATCGACACCGCGGCGCGCACCGTGACGTTCGCGAACGGCGCGACGGTGCGTTACCGGCAGCTCGTCAGCACGCTGCCGCTGCCGGTGCTCGTGCGCCTGGCCGGTGACGTCCCGGACGACGTGCGCGCGGCCGGCGCCGGCCTGCACGCCACGTCGATCGACCTGGTCTCCGTCGGGTTCGACAAGCCGCTCGTGAAGGACCTGTGGTTCTACATCTACGACGAGGACATCGCCGCCAGCCGCGCCTATTCGCCGTCCGTGAAATCGCCGGACAACGCGCCGCCCGGCTGCAGCTCGCTCCAGTTCGAGATCTACAACTACGACACGGGCAGCGCCCATGCGCCCGACGCGCTCAAGGAGAACACGGTCTACGCGCTGCGCAAGATGGGCATCGCGACGGCGGACGACATCGTCGTGCTCGACCATCGCCGCCTCGCCTACGGCAACGTCATCTTCGAGCAGGGAATGGAAGAACGGCGCGCCCGTGTGCGCGCCTGGGCGGGCGCGGCGGGCATCGCCACGTGCGGCCGGTTCGGCGAGTGGGATTATTTGTGGAGCAACCAGTCGCTCCTGAGCGGCTACCGCGCCCTGCCTTGAGGACAGGCGCGCGGCGCCGGGCGATCACGGTTCCCGGATCGCTTCGTCCAGCCCCTTCGTCAGGGGCCACAGCAGATACGACAACACGGTCCGCTTGCCGACCACGATCTCCGCGGTCAGGGTCATGCCCGGCAGCAGGCGCGCGTGCGGGTCCATGTTCTTCAGCTTCCCGCCGCCCAGGTCGATGCGGCTGACGTAGTAGGCATCCGTGCCCGATTCCGCGTTCGCCGTGTCGCGCTTGAACGCGTCCTCGGACAGGGTGCGCACCTTGGCTTCCAGGGTGCCGTGCTTCTGGAACGGGAACGCGTCGAGCTTGATGTGGGCGACGTCGCCCGGCTTCACGTGGCCGACGTCGAGCGAATCGATCTGCACTTCGGCGTCCAGCGCGGTCCCCAGCGGCACGAGCGTGAACATCTTTTCGGCGGCCTGCGCGACGGAACCCTGCGACAGCTTGGCGATGTCCTGCACCATGGCATCGGCCGGCGCGGTCAGGATCACCTTGTCGCGGCGCAGCGTGCCCTTCTTGATCTGCTCGGCCGTCGCGTCGCGCTCGCGCGTTAGGTTCAGCAGGTCTTCCATGATCTTCTGGCGCCAGCCGTTCACGAACGCGCGCTTCTCCGCCTCCAGGCCGGCCAGCGCGCGGCGGATCTCCGGCTCCTGGTTCTTCGCGAGCGTGTAGTCGCGCTCCACTTCCATGCGCTTGTTGCGTGCGTCCAGCAGGTTGACCTTGGCGCCGAATTTCTGGTCGACGAGGCGTTCCTGCATCGTCTCCACCTCGCGCAGCGATTTCGTCCTGTCGCCCAGCACCTGCTGGTCGCGCACGTTCGTGTCGAGCGAGGCGCGCGTCTTGGCGATGTTCTCGTCCAGGCGCGCCATCTGCGCGGCGAAGTTGGCGCGGCGTTCTCCCGCCAGCTTGTCCTGCAGTTGCGTGTCGGCCGACACCTTGCCCGTCTCGGCCAGGGTCCCGCGGCCGGCCAGTTCGGCCTCGAGGCGTTTCACCTGCGTGTCCAGGCTGTCGAACTTCAGGCGGAGTTGCGCCTGGTCGGCGTCGGCGTCCGTCGGGTCCAGGGTGGCGAGGCGCTCGCCCTTCTTGACGACCTGGCCGATGCGCACGTCGATCGAGCGGATGATCGACGTCTCGATCGGCTGCACCACGATATTCGACAACGGGGTGGTCAGCCTGCCCTGCGCCTTCACCACCTCGTCGATCTCGGCGATGCTGGCCCAGCCGAGGAAGCACACGAGCATCGCCGCCAGTGCGTGCACGGTGATGCGCGCGTACGGCGGCAGCGGACGGCGCTCGATCTCGTCGGCGTCCGGCAGGAACTCGATGTCGGTCGGATCGAGCGCGGTCACAGATGACTTGTTTGCTGGTTCCATAATTGAATGTAAGTAGAGCAGCGCGTCAGGAGTTCTTCATGGCGGCCCGCGTCCATCAGCTGGCCGCGCTGCATGACCAGGATCGAATCGGCGTTGACGAGCGTCGACAGGCGGTGCGACACCATGATCACGGTGCGGCCGACGGCGATGCGCGACAGGTTGTTGATGAAGATCGCTTCGCTTTCGGGGTCGAGCGCGCTCGCGGCTTCGTCCAGCACGAGGATGCGCGGCTTGGCCAGCAGCGCTCTAGCGATCGACAGGCGCTGTTTCTGGCCGCCGGACAGGTTCGACGCATTCTCTTCCAGCATCGTGTCGTAGCCCTGCGGCATGCGCTCGATGAATTCGTCGGCGCCGGCAGCACGTGCCGCCTCGACGATGTCCTCGAAGCTGGCCTCGGGCATCGTCGCGGCGATGTTCTCGCGCACCGTGCCGTGGAACAGGAAGTTCTCCTGCAGGACGACGCCCACCTGGCGGCGCAGGTGCGGCAGGTCGATCTCGCGGGCGTCGTAGCCGTCGAAGCGGACGAGGCCCTCCTGGATGCGGTACAGGCCGTGGATGACCTTCGTGATCGTCGTCTTGCCCGAGCCGCTGCGGCCCACGATGCCGATCACGCTGCCTTCCTTGATCTCGAAGGTGGCGCGGTCGAGCGCGTTGTTCTGCGCGCCGGGATAGCGGAACACGACGCCGTCGAATGTGATGTTGCCGCGCAGTTCGGGACGCAGGCCGCCGGTGCGGCCTTCCGGCGCGCGGTTCATGACCTCGCCCAGCATGCGGATCGACAGCGCCGTTTCCTGGTATTCGTTGACGAGGCCCACCAGGGCGATCAGCGGCCCGCTGACGCGGCCGGACAGCATCTGGAAGGCGATCAGGGCGCCGACGGACAGCGTCTGGTCGAACACGTCCTGGGCGCCGATCACGATGATCACGACGGGCAGCAGCTTGCCGAGGAAGTCGGTGATGGCATTGCCCGTGATGGAGATCTGGCCCACGCGGAAGTGCTGGTTCAGCGCATTGGCCGAGCGCTGGTCCCAGGCGCGGCGCTGCATCGGCTCGATGGCCAGCGCCTTCACCGTGCGCATGCCGTGGATCGTTTCCACCATCAGCGCCTGGCGCTGGCCTTCGGCCGTGTACAGATCGTTCAGGCGGCGCTGGAACGTGGGCACGAGCACCGCGACGATGCCGCTGATGAGCAGCGTAAACAGCAGCACGATCATCGCCAGCTTGACGGAATAGCTGAACAGGATCGGCAGCAGGATGAACAGCGCGGTCAGGTCGAGCGCCGTGAAGAACATGCGGCCCGTGAGGAAGCCGCGGATCTTTTCCATCTGCTGCATGTGGCGCACGACCACGCCCGCGGACGTGGTCTCGAAATAATCGATGGGCAGCGACAGCAGGTGCGCGAACGTGCGCCGCGTGAGGCGGATGTCGATCTTGTTCGTGGCCCACAGGGTCAGGATCTGGCGCATGAAGCCGAACGTCGATTCGAACAGCAGCGCGATGCCGATGCCGGCCGCCAGCACCCACAGGGTCGAGACGCTATGGTGCACGAGCACCTTGTCGATCACGAGCTGGAAGAAGATCGGCGACGCGAGGCCGAGGATGTTCATGGCCATCGCGGCGATGGCGATGTCGCGGAACGCGGCCTTCTGCTGCAGGATCTCGGGAATGAACCAGCGCAGGCCGAACGGCTGGCGCGTGTCGGACAGCTTCGACGTGCGCTTGAGGAACAGGACTTCGCCGCTCCACAGCGACTGGAATGCGGCCGGATCGAGCATCTTGACGGTCCCGAGGTCGCCCAGCGGATCGAGTACCGCGAGCACGCCGCCGTCGTCGCTGCGCGCGCCCACGACGATCATGCTGTTGCCGTCTTTCAGACGCGCGAGCAGCGGGAACACGCCCTTCTGCCCCAGCAGCTTGTCGACCGTCAGCTGGCGCAGCTTGGCCTTCAGCCCGATGCTCGAGGCCATCCCCAGCAGCATGGACGACGAGGGCTCCTCCGCGTTCAACGCGTAGTCGTGGATCAGGCGCTCCGGATTCACTTGCAGGCCGTGATGCTGCGCGATGGCAGTCAGGCATTGCAGAGTTGTATGAGGGAATTTGTCGGCCATTAGGGAACTAATAGAAGCGAAGTGCGGCAGACCGAGAGATTACCTTGTTGTTGACCAGAATTGTTGCTGAACAGCACTGTGTTACGCCCCTTATTCTTGGTTTGTCGCAATTTGGACGCAAAAAAAGGCAAGACCGATAACGGTCTTGCCTTTTTGCTGTCAAAGCGGGCCGGCGCGAACCGGCCCCATGCTAGCGCGTTACGGCTCTTTATTTGCGGCTGCCGGTGGTGAGGAAGCCCGAGTCGTGCGGCGTCGTCACCGACTTGGCCAGCGATTCGGCCGTCGACGTCATCGCCGCGTTCGCACCGCTCACCTTGTTGCCGTTGGCGTCGAACTGCTTCATCACGTCGACCATCGTGCCGACCGAAGCCAGCAGGCCGGTCTGCGCGCCCGCCAGGTTCGGCAGGGTCAGGCCGCCGGCCGCCACGCCCGCATCGCCGGCGTTGAAGGCCGTCATCGCCTGGACCATGCTGCCGACCTTGCTGCTCAGCGAGGTCGCGGTCGCCGCGGCTTCCGCGGCCGACTTGTCGGTCGTGAACCACACGTCGCCCGTGGCGGCCGTGGAGCCGTCGGTCTTCGTGAAGGTCGACTGCATGCCGATCCAGTTGCCGTTGTCCTTCGCCGCGGTCTTGTCGCCGTTGACGTTGATGCTTGCCACGTTCAGCGATGCCAGGCTCTTCAGCTCGCCCGATTCGCTGACGCCGTCGCCGTTCGCGTCGACCCACACCTTCAGGTTGCTGTAAGCAGCATCCTTCGAGTCGATCACGCCGTCGCCGTTCGCGTCCAGCTGGGCCAGTGCTTCGTAGCCGTTGGAGGCGTTCTGGCCGCTCGCCAGCTTCGTCGACGTACCGAACAGCTCGCTACCGTCGTCGATCGAACCGTTGCCGTTGCGATCCAGTGCCAGCAGGCCGTCGGTCGCATCCGCCCAGCCCGTCGTGACCTTGCTGCCGGTCGCGAACAGGTCGAACTGCACGCCCTGGGCGATGCTCTTCGTGTGGATGCCGTCGCCGTTCAGGTCCAGCACGATCGGGCTGCCGACCTTGAGCTGCTGGATCTGTGCCGTCGTCATCGAGCCCACCTGGGCCGACGTCAGCGCATGCACCTGGCCGGTCGTCAGCGCGGCAACCTGCGTCGTCGTCAGACCGTTCTGGATCTGGTTCGTCGTCAGTGCCTGGATCTGGTTCGTCTTCAGCACGGCGATGTCGCGGGTTTCGAGCGTCGAGATCTGGCTGGTCGTCAGCGACGACAACTGGCCGGTCGTCAGCGCCTGCACCTGGCTGGTGGACAGCGCGACGATCTGGTTCGTCGTCAGGCCGTTTGCCACCTGGCTCGTCGTCAGCGCGCCGATCTGCGCCGTCGTCAGCGAGGACAGCTGGTTCGTCGACAGGCCGGCCGAGATCTGCGCGGTGGTCAGCGCCGAGATCTGGCTGGTCTTCAGCGCGATCAGGTCGCGGGTCTCCAGCGCGGCGACCTGGTTCGTCGTCAGCGCACCCAGCTGGGCCGTCGTCAGGGCGGCGGCATCGGCCGACGTCAGGGCGACGATCTGGTTCGTCGTCAGGCCTGCCTGCACCTGGGTCGTCGTCAGCGCGGCGATCTGGTTCGTCTTCAGCGCGGCGACGTCGGCGGTTTCCATCGCGGCGACCTGGTTCGTCGTCAGCGCGGCGACCTGGGCCGTCGTCAGCGCGCTGGCCTGGACCGTCGTCAGCGCGACGATCTGGTTCGTCGTCAGGCCTGCCTGCACCTGGCTGGTCGTCAGGGCCGCGATCTGGGCGGTCGTCAGCGAAGCCAGTTGCGAGGTCTTCAGACCGGCCGAGATCTGGTTCGTCGTCAGTGCCTGGACCTGGTTGGTCTTCAGCGCGGCGAGGTCGGCGGTTTCCATCGCAGCCACCTGGTTCGTCGTCAGGTTACCGACCTGGGCCGTCGTCAGCGCGGCAGCCTGGGACGTCGTCAGCGCGACGATCTGGTTCGTCGTCAGGCCTGCCGAGATCTGGTTCGTCGTCAGCGCGGCGATCTGGCTCGTCTTGAACGCGGCGAGGTCACGGGTTTCCAGCGCGGCGACCTGGTTCGTGCTCAAGGCGGCGGACTGCGCGGTGGTCAGCGCGCCAGCCTGGGCCGTGGTCAGGGCAACGATCTGGTTCGTCGTCAGGCCTGCGGACACCTGGTTCGTCGACAGCGCGGCGATCTGGGCCGTCGTCATCGACGACAGTTGTGCCGTGGTCAGGCCGGCCGAGATCTGGTTCGTCGTCAGCGCCTGCACCTGGCTCGTCTTGAACGCGGCGAGGTCGCGGGTTTCCAGCGCGGCGACCTGGTTGGTCGTCAGCGCGGCGGTCTGGCCGTTGGTCAGTGCGGCGGCTTGGGCCGTGGTCAGGGCGACGATCTGGTTCGTCGTCAGGCCGGCGGACACCTGGTTCGTCGTCAGGGCGGCGATCTGGCTCGTCTTCATGGCGGCCAGGTCGTTCGTTTCCATCGCGGCCACCTGGTTCGTGGTCAACGCGGCGGTCTGGGCCGTCGTCAGGGCACCTGCCTGGTTCGTGGTCAGGGCGACGATCTGGTTCGTCGTCAGGCCAGCCGACACCTGGTTCGTCGTCAGCGCGGCGATCTGGGCGGTCGTCATCGACGACAGTTGTGCCGTGGTCAGGCCGGCCGAGATCTGGTTCGTCGTCAGCGCGGCAACCTGGTTCGTCTTGAATGCGGCGAGGTCGGCGGTCTGCAGTGCGGCGACCTGGTTCGTCGTCAGCGCGGCGGACTGCGCAGTCGTCAGCGCGCCAGCCTGGGACGTGGTCAGGGCGACGATCTGGTTCGTCGTCAGGCCAGCCGACACCTGGTTCGTCGTCAGCGCGGCGATCTGGTTCGTCTTCATGGCGGCCAGGTCGGCCGTTTCCAGCGCGACGATCTGGTTCGTCGTAAGCGCTGCCATCTGGCCGGTCGTCAGGGCACCCGCCTGGTTCGTGGTCAGGGCGACGATCTGGTTCGTCGTCAGGCCGGCGGCCACCTGGCTCGTCGTCAGCGCGGCGACCTGGGCCGTCGTCATCGACGACAGTTGTGCCGTGGTCAGGCCGGCCGAGATCTGGTTCGTCGTCAGGGCGGCAATCTGGCTCGTCTTGAACGCGGCGAGGTCGGCGGTTTGCAGCGCGGCGACCTGGTTGGTCGTCAGGGCGGCGGACTGCGCGGTCGTCAGCGCGGCAGCCTGCGACGTGGTCAGCGCGACGATCTGGTTCGTCGTCAGGCCGGCGGCAACCTGGCTCGTCTTCAGGGCGGCGATCTGGCTGGTCTTCAGCGAAGCGAGATCGGTCGTTTCGATCGCGGCGACCTGGTTCGTCGTCAGCGCGCCGATCTGGCCGGTCGTCAGGGCACCCGCCTGGTTCGTGGTCAGGGCAACGATCTGGTTCGTCGTCAGGCCGGCGGCCACCTGGTTCGTCGTCAGCGCGGCGATCTGGGCCGTCGTCATCGACGACAGTTGTGCCGTGGTCAGGCCGGCCGAGATCTGGTTCGTCGTCAGCGCGGCGACCTGGCTCGTCTTGAACGCGGCGAGGTC
>NZ_JBKYMO010000095.1:0-14705 GCF_047302915.1 Massilia sp. CT11-108
CACCGCGTAGTGGGTCGGGTTGACCACCACCACGTTGGCGTTGGCCACCGACTCGTTCGGCGGGGCGGAGGCGTTTTGACGCCCCATGTTGCGGCGCGGGGTGTTTTTGTGGGGGTGGGCGGGCGGGGTCGTGTCGCCCGAGATCACGCAGCCGGCGTGCGCCAGGCCGATCAGCGGGACGAGCGGGTCCGTAAAGCGGGCCGGCTTGTTGGTGACGATGCCCCAGGCCATGCCGGCCGCCGTCAGGCCGTCCAGCAGGTCGGAGATACCGTCGAACAGCGTGCTGTGCACGGCCATGTTGGACTGGTAGCGTTCGAACCATTCGAGACGCATCTCTTCATAGCCCTCGTCCCCCGGCGCCAGGCCGAAGGCGGCGCCGATCATGCCGCGGGCGCCGGCCGATGCGGTCGGGCGGAGGATGGCGTACGGCGTCGGTTCCAGGCCGCGTTCCGTGCGCATCCAGTTGACGGCCGCCGCGAGGTCGGGCGCGGTGTCGGCCAGGGTGCCGTCGAGGTCGAACAGGACGGCGCGCGGCGCGGACAGGGAAGAAGAAAAGGTCATGAGTCGGTACTTAGAGCGGCTTACTGCAGGCAACCATGTAGTTGACGTCGGTGTCCTGGTTCAGCGAGTAGATCTTGGTCAGCGGGTTGTAGGTCAGGCCTTTCAATCCGTCGACGATGAGGCCGGCGTCGCGCACGAAGTTCGACAACTCGGCCGGCGTGATGAATTTGGCGTAATCGTGGGTGCCGCGCGGCAGCATGCGCAGCACGTATTCCGCGCCGACGACGGCGAACAGATACGATTTGACGTTGCGGTTCAGCGTGGAAAAGAACACGCGGCCGCCCGGCTTGACGAGGGCCGCCGCGGCGCGCACGATGGAAGCCGGGTCCGGGACGTGCTCGAGCATCTCCATGCAGGTGACGACGTCGAACTGGCCCGGCTCTTCCGTCGCCATGTCCTCGGCCGCGATCAGTTTGTAGCGCACCTCCACGCCCGATTCCAGGCTGTGCAGGTCGGCCACCTTCAGTGCCTTTTTCGACAGGTCGATGCCCGTGACCTTGGCGCCCTTGCGTGCCATCGATTCGGCCAGGATGCCGCCGCCGCAGCCGATGTCGATGACGTTTTTACCGGCCAGCGGCACGCGCGCGTTGATCCATTCCAGGCGCAACGGGTTGATGTCGTGCAGCGGACGGAATTCGGACGTCGGGTCCCACCAGCGGTGGGCCAGTTCACTGAACTTCTGGATCTCTAAGGGATCGGCATTGGTCGTCGTAGTCATAGGACGGAATGATAGCGGAAATGGGTAGCGGTACGGATGGGATCGTGAAAAAAACCGGGCCATAAAAAAACCCCGCCGCAGCGGGGTTGTTCAGGCGTTAAGCCAGATTACTGCTTGTTGCTGCGGGTACCGACGACTTCGATTTCCACGCGGCGGTTCTTCGCACGGCCGGCGGCGGTCTTGTTGTCGGCGACCGGCTGCTTCTCGCCTTTGCCTTCGGTGTAGACGCGGTTCGATTCGACGCCCTTGCTCTGCAGATAGGCCTTGACGGCTTCGGCGCGGCGGACGGACAGCTTCTGGTTGTACTCATCGGTGCCGACCGAGTCGGTGTGGCCGACGGCGATGATGACTTCCAGGTTGATGTCTTTCAGCTTCGAGACCAGGTCGTCCAGCGACGCTTTGCCGGCCGGCTTCAGGACGGCCTTGTCGAAGTCGAAGAAGGCGTCAGCCGAGTAGCTCACTTTTTCCGAGGTCGGGACCGGAGCCGGTGCCGGGGCCGGAGCCGGGGTTGCAGGTGCCGGAGCGGCGACCGGCGGCGGCGGCGGAGCGACGCACTTGCCGTTTTCCAGACGCTCGGGTTCCACGCACAGCGGTGCGTCGCAGCCCGGGACCGCGTCGGCCGGGGTCCAGTAGCCCGTGCGCCAGCACAGGCCGAACGGATTACGGGCGATGACACCACGGGCATCCTGCACGTAAGCGCTGTACGGCGTCGGCGCCTTGATATCGGTGGTCAGCGGCGCATACGGAGGCGCACTTTGCGCGGATGCGCTGCCCGCCATCGCGGCCGTAGCTGCGAATACGAGGGTTGCCAATTTGTTCATATTTTTTCTTCCTTTCGGTAAAATCTTCTAGCGGCGAAACTGCCCCAGGGCAATAAGACGTGAGCATAATATTAACACTCGAGACAGCACGTCAGTTCCGCATTGTGAAACAAGCAATTAACGTCTCGGCCATTTTGCCACATACGCCACATCCGCACGACCGACCGGCGACCAATTGCCGTGCATGCTATTTGTCGCGTTGTTTCTGCGCAACAAGGTGTCGGAAGTCGCACGCAAGCTTGACGAAGGTTTATGACAAGCATGTGTCAAAGGGCTAATTGTGCTTGTTTGCTATCGGCGCCGCTTGCCGTTGAAATCGGTTATTGATAGGGCTGCCGTGGTAAAATCATGGGCTTGGAATATCACTTATCAGCCTGAAGGCGCCGACCCGCACAATGGATCAATTCGCAAAAGAAACAGTTCCAATTTCCCTGGAAGAAGAGATGCGCAAGAGCTACCTCGATTACGCCATGAGCGTGATCGTGGGCCGTGCTCTGCCGGACGTGCGCGACGGCTTGAAGCCCGTGCACCGCCGCGTGCTCTACGCGATGCACGAGATGAACAACGTGTGGAACCGTCCTTACCTGAAGTGCGCGCGCGTGGTCGGCGACACGATGGGCAAGTACCACCCGCACGGCGACGCGTCGATCTACGACACCCTGGTCCGCATGGCCCAGGACTTCTCGCTGCGCTACACGCTCGTGGACGGGCAGGGCAACTTCGGCTCGATCGACGGCGACTCCGCCGCGGCGATGCGCTACACCGAATGCCGCCTGGACAAGATCTCGAACGAGCTGCTGGCCGACATCGACAAGGACACCGTCGACTTCCAGCCGAACTATGACGGCAAGGAAAAAGAGCCGACCGTCCTTCCGACGAAGATCCCGAACCTGCTGATCAACGGCTCGTCCGGTATCGCGGTCGGCATGGCGACGAACATCCCGCCGCACAACCTGTCCGAAGTGATCAGCGGCGCGATGCACGTCCTCCGCAACCCGGATTGCACGATCGACGAGCTGATCGAGCTGATCCCGGCGCCGGACTTCCCGACGGCCGGCATCATCTACGGCGTCTCGGGCGTGCGCGACGGCTATCGCACGGGCCGCGGCCGCGTCGTGATGCGTGCCAAGACCCACTTCGAGGAATACGGCAAGGACGGCGGCCGCATCGCGATCATCGTCGACGAGCTGCCGTACCAGGTCAACAAGAAATCCCTGTTGGAGCGCATCGCCGAAAACGTGCGCGACAAGAAGCTGGAAGGCATTTCCGACATCCGCGACGAGTCCGACAAGTCGGGCATGCGCGTCGTCATCGAGCTCAAGCGCGGCGAAGTGCCGGAAGTCGTGCTGAACAACCTGTACAAGCAGACCCAGCTGCAGGACACGTTCGGCATGAACATGGTGGCCCTCGTCAACGGCCAGCCGAAACTGCTGAACCTGAAGCAGATGCTGGAGTGCTTCCTGTCGCACCGCCGCGAAGTGGTCACGCGCCGCACCGTGTTCGAGCTGCGCAAGGCACGCGAACGCGGCCACATGCTGGAAGGCCTCGCGGTCGCGCTGGCGAACATCGACGATTTCATTGCCATCATCAAGGCCGCGCCGACGCCGCCGGTCGCGAAGACGGAACTGATGTCGCGCGCGTGGGATTCGTCCCTCGTGCGCGAAATGCTGAGCCGCACCGAACTCGGCGCGTCCGGCGGCATCGAGGCGTTCCGTCCGGAGCACCTGCCGAAGCACTACGGCATGCAGCAGGACGGCCTCTACAAGCTGTCGGACGAGCAGGCCCAGGAAATCCTGCAGATGCGCCTGCAGCGCCTGACCGGCCTGGAGCAGGACAAGATCGTCAACGAGTACAAGGAAGTGATGCTGCACATCGCCGACCTGCTCGACATCCTGGCCCGCCCGGAGCGCGTCACGAGCATCATCGTCGACGAGATGGCGCAGATCAAATCGGACTACGCGGACAACGGCAAGGACACCCGCCGTTCGGCCATCGAGCACAATGCGTCCGACCTGGAAACGGAAGACCTGATCACGCCGCAGGACATGGTCGTGACCCTGTCGCACACGGGCTACATGAAGTCGCAGCCGATTTCCGAATACCGCGCGCAGAAGCGCGGCGGCCGCGGCAAGCAGGCGATGGCGACGAAGGACGAGGACTGGATCGACCAGCTGTTCATCGCGAACACGCACGACTACATGCTGTGCTTCAGCAACCGCGGCCGGATGTACTGGCTGAAGGTGTGGGAAGTGCCGCAGGGTTCGCGCAACTCGCGCGGCAAGCCGATCGTGAACATGTTCCCGCTGCAGGATGGCGAGAAGATCACCGTGATCCTGCCGCTGTCGGGCGAGAACTCGACGTTCCCGGAAGACCATTATGTGTTCATGTCGACGAGCCTCGGCACGGTCAAGAAGACGCCGCTGCGCGACTTCAGCAATCCGCGCAAGGCCGGCATCATCGCGGTCGACCTGGACGACGGCGACTTCCTGATCGGCGCCGCGCTCACGGACGGCAAGCACGACGTGATGCTGTTCTCGGACGCCGGCAAGGCCGTGCGCTTCGACGAGAACGACGTGCGTCCGATGGGCCGGACGGCGCGCGGCGTGCGCGGCATGAACCTGGAAGAGGGCCAGAACGTGATCGCGCTGCTGGTCGCCGAGAACGAGCAGCAGTCCGTGCTGACCGCGACGGAAAACGGCTTCGGCAAACGTACCCCGATCACGGAGTACACGCGCCACGGCCGCGGCACGAAGGGCATGATCGCGATCCAGACGTCCGAGCGTAACGGCAAGGTCGTCGCCGCGACGCTGGTCGACGAGACGGACGAGATCATGCTGATCACGACCGGCGGCGTGCTGATCCGCACCCGCGTGGCCGAGATCCGCGAGATGGGCCGTGCCACCCAGGGCGTCACCCTGATCGCGGTGGAAGACGGCACCAGGCTGTCCGGCCTGCAGCGCGTGGTCGAGACCGACCTCGAGGAAACGGAACTGGAGCCGGCGCCGGAATAAGCCGGATAGTCCATCGGAAAGCCGCCCTGACGCTTGCGTCCTGGCGGCTTTTTTACTGGTCGAAACTTTGACTAACCGTCGTTCCCGCGCAGGCGGGAACCCAATTTCGAGCAGCCTGGATGCAAAACTTGGACCCCCGCCTCCGCGGGGGCGACGTGTCATATGCCGTCGAAATGGGGCCTGTTGAGGATTTTTTGCAAGTTTCGTGCGAAAATCGAGGAACCCGCATTGTCATGCCGGGATTGCAAGCCCCCCGCACCAGCCATCATCAAGGACATCCGTGAAGAAAACTCTCGTCGCCATCGCCTCCGCCCTCGTCATTTGCTCTCCTGCCGCGTTCGCCGCGACGCCGGTGCCGTCAGCCGATCCGGCCGTCGTCGCCGCCACCAAGCAGATGCTGGCGTCGATGAAGATCCGCGACGTGATGCAAGCGTCGCTGAAGCAGGCGGACCAGCAGATGCCGGCCCAGATCAGCGCGTCGATGAATGCGATGATCGACAGCGACGCCACGCTCTCCGCGGAGAAGAAGGCCGAGGCGCACAAGAAGCTGCAGGAAGCGCTGCCCACGCTGACCGCGCAGATGCACGGCGTATTCAGCGACCCGACCCTCGTCGACGACATGCTGGCCGAAATGGTGCCGCTGTACGCCGAGACCTATACGCTGGACGAGATCCGCCAGCTGTCCGCGTTCTACGCGTCGCCGCTGGGCCAGAAGATGCTGGCGAACATGCCGACGCTGATGACCCGCAGCATGGAGATCAGCAACCGCGTGATGATGCCGCGCGTGCAGAAGATGATGGCGCAGAGCGCGCAAAGCATCGTCGGCAAGTAAGGAGGAGACGATGACCCAGGTGTACAACTTCTCCGCCGGCCCGGCCGTTCTGCCGAAAGAAGTGCTGCGCCAGGCGGCCGAAGAGATGCTCGACTGGCACGGCAGCGGCATGTCCGTGATGGAGATGAGCCATCGCGGCCCCGAGTTCATTTCGATCGCGAAGCAGGCCGAAGCCGACTTCCGCGAACTGCTGGGTGTCCCGGACAACTACAAGGTCCTGTTCCTGCAGGGCGGTGGCCTGGGCCAGAACGCGATCATCCCAATGAACATGGTGGGCCGCAAACCCCAGCCCGCGGCCATCGATTTCGTCCACACGGGTTCGTGGTCCGGCAAGTCGATCAAGGAAGCGAAGCGCTACGCGAACGTGAACGTGGCCGCATCGGGCGAAGCGAGCCGCTTCACCACCGTGCCGCCGCAGGAGACGTGGAAGCTGAGCGCCGACGCGGCCTACCTGCACCTGTGCACGAACGAGACCATCGACGGCGTCGAGATCGGTTACGTCCCGACCGTGCAAGGCGATACGCCGCTCGTCGTCGACATGTCCTCGCACATCCTGTCGCGCCAGGTCGACGTGTCGAAGTACGGCGTGATCTTCGCCGGCGCGCAAAAGAACATCGGCCCGGCGGGCCTGACGATCACGATCGTGCGCGAGGACCTGCTCGATCACGCCTTGCCGATCTGCCCGGGCGTGTTCAACTGGCGCGCGGTGGCGGAGGCGGAGTCGATGCTGAACACGCCGCCGACGTACGGGATCTATATCGCGGGCCTCGTGTTCGCGCACCTGAAAAAACAGGGCGGCGTGGCCGAGATGGAACGCCGCAACATCGAAAAAGCGCGCCTGCTGTACGCGGCGCTGGACGCCGACGACTTCTACCAGAATCGTGTGGCGCCCGACTATCGCTCGCGCATGAACGTACCGTTCTACCTGCGCGATGAGTCGTTGAACGAACAATTCCTGGCCGGCGCCAAAGCGCGCGGCCTGCTGCAACTGAAGGGCCACAAGTCCGTCGGCGGTATGCGGGCATCGATCTACAACGCGATGCCGATCGAGGGTGTGCAAGCCCTGGTCGATTATTTGAACGAGTTCGCGGGGCGCTGAGTCGCCGCATCCTCGTCGTTCCCGCGCAGGCGGGAACCCATGCTGAGCGTACCCTTGTCGGCAACGTGGCGATGCCCATGCCGCGACTTCGGGTAATCAGCATGGATCCCCGCGTCCGCGGGGATGACGGGCGAACCGAAACCCATGAGCAGACGATGACAGACAAACTCAAACCCCTGCGCGAACAGATCGATGCGATCGACGCGCAAATCCTCGAACTCCTTTCACGCCGCGGCAAGGTCGCGCAGGAAGTCGGCCATGTGAAGGCCGAGACGAACGCCCCCGTGTTCCGCCCCGAGCGCGAAGCGCAGGTGCTGCGCGGCGTCGCCGAGCGCAACCCTGGTCCGCTGAAGAACCAGGACGTGCAGACCATCTTCCGCGAGATCATGTCGTCCTGCCGCGCGCTGGAAAAGCGCGTGACGGTCGCGTTCCTCGGCCCCACCGGCACGTTCAGCGAACAGGCCGTGTTCCAGCAGTTCGGCAGCGCCGTCGAAGGCCTGCCGTGCGTGTCGATCGACGAAGTGTTCCGCGCCACCGAGGCCGGCACCGCCGACTACGGCGTCGTCCCGGTCGAGAACTCGTCCGAGGGCGCCATCAACCGCACGCTCGACCTGATGCTCGCGACCACGACGATCATCAGCGGCGAAGTGTCGATCCCCGTGCATCACAGCCTCATGACGAAGACGGGCAGCATGGACGGCGTGAAGGTCGTGTGCGCGCATTCGCAGGCGCTGGCCCAGTGCCAGGTCTGGCTCAACCTGCACCACCCCGGCATCGAGCGCCGCGCCGTCGCGTCGAACGCGGAAGCGGCCGTGCTGGCGAGCCAGGATCCGGCCATCGCCGCGATCGCGAGCGAGATGGCGGGCGAACAGTACAAGCTGGGCGTCGTGCAGGCGCACATCCAGGACGACCCGCACAACCGCACGCGCTTCCTGATCATCGGCAGCCAGGCCACGGGCCCGTCGGGCAAGGACCGCACGTCGATCGTGCTGGCCGTGCCGAACAAGGCCGGCGCCGTCTACAGCCTGCTCGCGCCGCTCGCGAAGCACGGCGTGTCGATGACGCGTTTCGAATCGCGTCCCGCGCGCATCGGCACGTGGGAGTACTACTTCTACGTCGACGTCGAAGGCCACATCGCCGATGCCGCCGTCGGCCGCGCGCTCGAAGAACTCAAGGACAACGCCGCCTTCTTCAAGGTATTGGGATCCTATCCCGTCGGCCTCTGAATCACACCACTACAGCCAAGAGAATCCCATGTCGCAATTCGGTCCCGATTACGTCCGCGCCATCGCCCCTTACCAGGCCGGCAAACCCATTTCCGAAGTCGCCCGCGAGTTCGGCCTCGATGAAGCCAATATCGTCAAGCTGGCGTCCAACGAAAACCCGTTCGGCGTTCCCGAATCGGCCAAGGCCGCGATGCTTGCTGCCGCCACTGAACTCGGCCGCTACCCGGACGCCAACGGCTTCGAGCTGAAGGCCGCGCTGGCCAAGCGCTACGACGTGCCGGCCGACTGGATCACGCTCGGCAACGGCTCCAACGACATCCTCGAGATCGCCGCGCACGCGTTCGTGCAGAAGGGCCAGGCCGTCGTCTATGCGCAGTACTCGTTCGCCGTGTACGCGCTGGCCACGCAGGGCGTCGGCGCGCGCGGCATCGTTGTTCCGGCCAGGAACTACGGCCACGACCTCGATGCGATGGCCGCCGCCATCGATGCCGACACGCGTCTCGTCTACATCGCCAACCCGAACAACCCGACCGGCACGTTCATCGCCGCACCCGAGATCGAGGCGTTCCTGGCCAAGGTGCCGGCGTCCGTCGTCGTCGTGCTGGACGAGGCCTATAACGAATACCTCGAGCAGAAGGACCAGTTCGAATCGACGCAGTGGGTCCGCAAATACCCGAACCTGATCGTCTCGCGCACCTTCTCGAAAGCGTACGGCCTCGCGGGCCTGCGCGTCGGTTTCGCCATCGCCCAGCCGGCCGTGACGGACCTGATGAACCGCATCCGCCAGCCGTTCAACGTGAATTCGCTCGCGCAGGCCGCCGCCATCGCGGCGCTGAACGATAAAGAATTCCTGCGGAAGGGTGCCGAGAACAACCGCGCCGGCTACCGGCAGCTGACCGCGGCGTTCGATGAGCTCAAGCTCGAGTACGTCCCGTCGTACGGCAACTTCGTGCTCGTGAAAGTGGGCGACGACGAGGGCGCCGGCGCGCGCGTGAACCTCGCGCTGCTGAAGCAGGGCGTGATCGTGCGTCCGGTCGGCGCGTACGGCCTGCCGCAATGGCTGCGCATCTCGATCGGCCTGCCGGAAGAAAATGCGAAGTTCATCGAAGCGCTGAAGAAGGCCCTCGGTTGATGTTCACGAAAGTCGTCATCGTCGGCGTCGGCCTGATCGGCGGCTCGTTCGCGCTGGGCTTGAAGGCGGCCGGCGCCGCGGGCCATATCGTGGGCCTGGGACGCTCCGCGCAGGCGCTGGCGCGTGCGCGCGAACTCGGGATCATCGACGAAGCGGCGGCATCGCCGGAAGTCGCGCTGCGCGGTGCGGACCTCGTGCTGCTGGCGGCGCCCGTCGCGCAGACTGGGACCATCCTCGCATCGCTGCTGCCGCACCTGGAGCCGCAGACGATCGTCACGGACGCGGGCAGCACCAAGTCCGACGTCGTGGCGGCCGCGCGTGCCGCGCTGGGCGATCGCGTCCACCAGTTCGTGCCGGGCCACCCGATCGCCGGCCGTGAATCGAACGGTCCGGACGCGGCGATCCCCGACCTGTACCGCGGCAAGAAGACCGTGCTCGCGCCGCTGCCGGAAAATGCCCCGGAAGCCGTCGAGAAAGTGGCCGCCGCGTGGCGCACGTGCGGCGCCATCATCCACATGCTCACGCCGCAGGAACACGACAAGGTGTTCGCCGCCGTCAGCCACCTGCCGCACCTCCTCGCGTACGCGCTCGTCGACGACATCGCCAACAAGCCGCACGCGGACCTGCTGTTCCAGTATGCCGCCAGCGGCTTCCGCGACTTCACCCGCATCGCGGGCTCGTCGCCGGAAATGTGGCGCGACATCAGCCTCGCGAACCGCGACGCGCTGCTCGGCGAACTGGACGCCTATCTCGCTCAATTGACACACCTTCGCGCGCGGCTCGCCGCCAGTGACGGAGCCGCGCTGGAGGCGACCTACGCCAACGCCCAGCGTGCCCGCCGCGCGTGGACCGAAGCGATCGAAGCCGCGGAAAAACCGCCGGCGCCCGATCAGGAATCTGGAAAATGACACAAGCTAAAATCTATCCCCAGCACATCGACCTCGAACCCGTGATGCGCGTGCAGGGCACCGTACGCCTGCCCGGCTCGAAGAGCATATCGAACCGCACGTTGCTGCTGGCCGCACTGTCCGAAGGCACGACGACCATCCACGACCTGCTCGCGTCGGACGACACGTCCGTCATGCTGGACGCCCTCAGGAAGCTCGGTATCCGGTGGGAAGAAGTCGACGAGCGCACGCACGTCGTCCACGGCGCCGGCGGCAAGCTGCCCGTCGGCCAGGCCGACCTCTTCATGGGGAATGCGGGCACCGCGATCCGTCCGCTGACGGCGGCGCTGGCCGTGATCGGCGGCGATTACACGCTGCACGGCGTCGAGCGCATGCACGAGCGTCCGATCGGTGACCTGGTCGACGCGCTGAACGCGGTCGGCGCCAGCATCGAATACACCGGCAATCCGGGCTACCCGCCGCTGCACATCCGCGCAGGCAAGGTCCAGCCGGACCGCATCGCCGTGCGCGGCAACGTGTCGAGCCAGTTCCTGACGGCCCTCCTGATGGCTGCGCCGCTGATGGCGGTCGACAAGCCGGTCACGATCGAGGTCGTGGGCGAGCTGATTTCGAAGCCGTACATCGAGATCACGTTGAACCTGATGCGCCGCTTCGGCGTGACGGTCGGCCAGGACGGCTGGGCGTCGTTCACCGTGCAGCCGGGCCAGACCTACCAGAGTCCGGGCAGCATCCACGTCGAGGGAGATGCGTCGTCGGCGTCGTACTTCCTGGCCGCGGGCGCCATCGCCGGCGGTCCGGTGCGCGTGGAAGGCGTGGGCAAGGATTCGATCCAGGGCGACGTGCGCTTCGCCGACGCGCTGGAGCAGATGGGCGCGACGATCACGAAGGGCGACAACTGGATCGAGGCGAAGTCGAACGGCGTGCTGAAAGCGATCGACGCGGACTTCAACCACATCCCGGACGCCGCGATGACGATCGCCGTCGCCGCACTGTACGCGGACGGCACGAGCACGCTGCGCAACATCGCCAGCTGGCGCGTGAAGGAAACCGACCGCCTGGCCGCGATGGCGACGGAACTGCGCAAGGTCGGCGCGACGGTGGAGGAGGGCCCGGACTACATCCGCGTGACGCCGCCCGACACGCTGTCGCATGCGACGATCGACACCTATGACGACCACCGCATGGCGATGTGTTTCTCGCTGGCGTCGCTGGATGGCGCCGCGCGCCGCGGCAACGCGATGCGCATCAACGATCCGAAGTGCGTGGCCAAGACGTTCCCGGATTATTTCGAAACGTTTTCCGGAATCGCCCAGGACACCGTATCCTGATGGTTTGATTTTCGGTGGGCACGGGGTGCCCACCCTACGTCCGACGATTGCCGTAGGGTGGGCACCCCGTGCCCACCATCATGCGAGCATCCCGTCGGCATTTTGGTAACAAATTCACATGCCGAACTCGAATATTCCCGTCATTACGATTGACGGCCCGACCGCCTCGGGCAAGGGCACGGTTGCCCACAAGGTCGCCGACCGCCTGGGCTTCCACCTGCTGGATTCCGGCGCCCTGTACCGCCTGACCGCATTGTCCGCACTGCGCCGCGGCACCGACCTGCACGACGAGCACGCGCTCGCCAAGGTCGCCGAACACCTGCCCGTCCGCTTCAACGGCGGCCACATCTATCTCGGCACGGAAGAGGTGAGCAACGCCATCCGCCAGGAAGAAGTCGGCAATACCGCGTCGAAGATCGCCGCGCTGCCGGCCGTGCGCCAGGCGTTGTACGGCTTGCAACTGAGCTTCCGCGAAACGCCCGGGCTCGTGGCCGACGGCCGCGACATGGGCACGGTGATCTTTCCCGGCGCCCAGCTGAAGGTGTTCCTGACCGCAAGTGTTGAGGCACGTGCGCAACGCCGGTATAAGCAATTGATTGACAAAGGATTTTCTGCTAATATGGACGATCTGCTGGCGGATTTGCAGGCCCGCGACGCGCGCGATACCCAGCGCGCCGTGGCCCCGCTGGTGCCGGCGGAAGGGGCGCACATCCTCGATACCTCGCAGATGACGGCGGACGAAGCCGTCGAACAGGTACTGGCCTGGTACGCGCATCCCTGAACAAGAATTCGTTCCTGAAGGCGTAGGAACTGCCGTGAGAGCGGCGTTTTTTGGTGCCCGGGATGTCCCGGGTGTGGTTCAACTTGACCCAGTTCAGATCGCATATAGCCGATCTGCTGGCTAACATCTCAAAACTTATGGCTACTGCAGCAAATCAAGATACCGGTATGGAAAGCTTCGCAGCACTCTTCGAAGAGTCGCTGGCGCGTCAAGACATGCGTTCGGGCGAAGTCATCTCCGCCGAAGTCGTGCGTCTGGATCACAACTTCGTGATCGTCAACGCCGGCCTGAAATCGGAAGCTTTCATCCCCATCGAAGAATTCAAGAATGACCAGGGCGAACTGGAAGTCAACGTGGGTGACTTCGTTTCCGTGGCCATCGAATCGCTGGAAAATGGTTTCGGCGATACCATCCTGTCGCGCGACAAGGCCAAGCGCCTGGCATCGTGGCTGGCTCTGGAAAAAGCAATGGAATCGGGCGAGATCGTCACCGGTACCGTGAACGGCAAAGTCAAGGGCGGCCTGACCGTCCTGACCAACGGCATCCGCGCATTCCTGCCGGGTTCGCTGGTCGACACCCGTCCGGTCAAGGACACGACCCCGTTCGAAGGCAAGACCCTGGAATTCAAGGTCATCAAGCTGGACCGCAAGCGTAACAACGTCGTGCTGTCGCGTCGCGCCGTCATCGAAGCATCGATGGGCGAAGAGCGTGCGAAGCTGATGGAAACGCTGAAGGAAGGCACCGTCGTCACCGGCGTCGTCAAGAACATCACCGACTACGGTGCGTTCGTCGACCTGGGCGGCATCGACGGCCTGCTGCACATCACCGACCTGGCATGGCGTCGTGTGCGTCACCCGTCGGAAGTCCTGTCGGTTGGTCAAGAGATCACCGCTAAGGTCCTCAAGTACGATCAGGAAAAGAACCGCGTCTCGCTGGGCGTCAAGCAACTGGGCGACGATCCGTGGACCGGCCTGTCGCGTCGCTACCCGCAAGGCACCCGCCTGTTCGGCAAGGTCACGAACCTGACCGACTACGGTGCGTTCGTGGAAGTCGAGCAGGGCATCGAAGGCCTGGTGCACGTCTCGGAAATGGACTGGACCAACAAGAACGTGGCGCCGAACAAGGTTGTCCAGCTGGGCGACGAAGTCGAAGTCATGGTCCTGGAAATCGACGAAGAGCGTCGTCGTATCTCGCTGGGCATGAAGCAGTGCAAGGCGAATCCGTGGGACGACTTCGGCATGACCCACAAGAAGGGCGACAAGGTCAAGGGCCTGATCAAGTCGATCACCGACTTCGGCGTGTTCATCGGCCTGCCGGGCAACATCGACGGCCTGGTGCACCTGTCCGACCTGTCGTGGACCGAGCCGGGCGAAGAAGCTGTCCGCCGCTTCAAGAAGGGCGACGAGCTGGAAGCCGTCGTTCTGGCGATCGACGTCGAGCGCGAGCGTGTCTCGCTGGGCGTCAAGCAGCTGGAAGGCGACCCGTTCAACAACTTCGCTTCGCTGAACGACAAGGGCACCCTGGTCACCGGCACCGTGAAGTCGGTCGAGCCGAAAGGCGCCGTGATCGCCCTGAGCGACGAAGTCGAAGGCTACCTGCGCGCTTCGGAAATCTCGCGCGACCGCGTGGAAGATGCCGGCACCCACCTGAAAGTGGGCGACAAGGTCGAAGCCTTGGTCATCAACATCGACCGCAAGGCACGCAGCATCCAGCTGTCGATCAAGGCCAAGGACAACGCCGAGACCCAGGAAGCCATGCAGAAGCTGGCTTCGGACAACAGCGCAGCAACCGGCACCACCTCGCTGGGCGCCCTGCTGAAGGCCAAGTTCGATAACAAAGGTTAATCACCTGAGAATGAGCAGATGACCAAGTCCGAGCTGATCAACCGCCTGGCCGAGCGCTATTCTCAGCTGGTGGCAAAAGACGCCGAGTTCGCCGTCAAGACCATCCTCGATGCGATGACGGGCGCTCTCGCGAGCGGCCAGCGCATCGAGATACGGGGTTTCGGCAGCTTTGCCCTGAACAGCCGGCCGCCCCGTATCGGCCGCAACCCGAAGTCCGGCGACAAAGTGATGGTGCCCGAAAAACGGGTGCCCCACTTCAAACCGGGCAAGCAGTTGCGCGAGCGGGTGGATGCGATGGTCGGACAACCGATCATCGAAGACTGATCCGTCTGCGACAGACTCACGAAACGGCGTCCCTCGGGGCGCCGTTTTTTTTGGTGCGCCCAGCATGGGCGCACTCTTGTGGGTGGAAGTCCCGCCGCGAGCTGACCACAGCGAGCGAAG
>NZ_JBKYMO010000096.1:0-14633 GCF_047302915.1 Massilia sp. CT11-108
GCCGCGGCCGGCGGCACAGCCGCGCCGCCGCCGGCGCCTCCGCAACCGGAGAACAGGACGAGTGCGGCCAGTGCCGCTGTCGTGAGTCGCATGGTCATGTCCTCACAGGCGGTAGTTCAGGCCCAGCAGCACCTGGCGGCCATAGGTCGTGTAGCGCTCGGGCGCATAGGCGCCGCTCGCGAACGGGCTGCCCTGCTTCGTCTGGTACGGCGAGTTGTTCAGGTTATTCACCTGCAGCAGGATCGACAGGCCTTTCAGGCTGCCCTGCTCGAACGCGTAGCCGGCCTGGAAGTCGATCTGCTTCTCGGCCAGGATCTCGCTGAAGGAGCGCAGCGCGAACAGGCCCGTGACTTCGCCGCGGAACGCGGAGCGGTAGCGCTGGCTGACGCGCGCCGAGAAGCCGTTCTTTTCATAGAACAGCGTCACGTTCGACACGCTGCCCGACAGGCCCGGCAGCTTCTCGCTCGTCCCCGGACCGTTCGGGTGGATCGACGACGCGGTGAGCGAATAGCTGCCGAGGATGCCGAAGCCGTCCAGCGCACGCCACAGCAGCCCGCCTTCGAGGGAGCCGGACAGTTCGAGGCCCTTGACCATGCCGCCCTGGCCGTTGGCGGGACGGTTCATCGTGCCGATATTGCTGATCGGGACCGTCTTCGATTGCGTCGGGAAGCCCGTGAAATCGTACGCCGTCTGCTGGTTGTAGATGTAGTTGGTCAGGTTTTTATAGAATGCGGCGACGGCGACGTAGCTACTCCTGGCGAAGTAGTTTTCGAGCGACAGGTCGAACGCGCGGGCGCGCCACGGTTCCAGCGTCGGATTGCCGCCGCTGCCGCTCCATTCGCGCGTCGTGTCGCTGATGCCGCCCGACGCGCCGGCGCGCATGTCCTGCATCTGCGGGCGCGCCACCGTCTTCGCCGCGCCGAAGCGCAGCGCGGTGCGGTCGACGAAGTGGCTCAGGTCGAAGTTAAGGTTCAGGCTGGGCAGCACGTCCCGGTAGTCGCTGCCGCCGTGCAGCCGCGTGATCTTGTCGCCGTCCACCGCGAGGCCGTCCGATCCCTGCTTCACGCCGATCACCTGCACACCCAGGTTGCCGCGCACGGGGACGGGACCGAGGTCGGTATCGATGCCCAGCTTGGCGTAGCCGGTGGTGACCTTCTCTTCCACGCTCCAGTTCTGGATCGCGAGGTCGGCGCTGCGCGCGGCCTGCTGGTCGTAGTACCTGGCCAGCACGCCAAGCGTGTCGTACGTGAGCACGGCCGGGATGCCCGCGAACGACAGCGACGTGGCTGGCTTGACCAGGTCCGGCGACACCGACACCGGCGCGTGGTTATTCTTCAGGAAGTAGTAGTTGTTGATGTCCGAGTGCTTCTTGTCGCGCTTCGAGTAATTCAGGCCGCCCTCGACATAACTGAACATGCCGGCCAGGCTGCGCTTCGCCGAGACTTTCAGGGAGCCCAGCGTGTCGTCGACCTTCGGACGGTGCATGTCCGCATCCTTGCCCCAGCCGCCGACATCGGTCAGCTTGATGAGGGCCGGGTTCGTGAAATCCATGCTCGGCGTGAATCTGGGGATGCCGTCTTCGACCGGGATCCTGAACTGGAAATCGTTGTCCGTGATGCCCGACCCGGCCGGGCCGAGGCCGGCGTAGGTTTCCAGCACCTGCTCGTGGCGCCTGGCCTGCGAGTACGACAGGTCGCCGATGAATTCCCATTCGCCCGTCCGGTACTTGTTGTTCCAGCCGAGCGCGCTCAACGTGTCCTTGCGGGTGTTGTAGTCGTTGCGGGCGATCGGTTCCAGGTTCACCAGCGTCCCGCCCGTGAGGAGTTTCACGTTGCCGATCGTCTCGATCTGCGGATCGCGGTAGGTCACCGCGCTCCACTGGTGCGAGTTCCACATCATGCCGCGCATGATTTCCGTCTGGTCGAATTGCGAGTAGTACAGGTCGAGCGTGCTGCGGAATTCACGCGAAGGCTTGTAGTCCAGCACGGCCATCAGGCCGTCGCGCACCTGCTTGCGCGAGGTCGCCGTGACTTCCGCGCCTTTCAGGGCCACCACATCGGCATTCCCGGGCGGCAGGTTGTTCTGGTCGCCCCACCACCAGGCCTTGTATTCCTTCTGCTGGCCCGGCGAATCCAGGTGCGCGTAGCCGACGGCGACACCCAGCGTGTTGTTCATGAACTGGTCGATGTAGGCGAAGCTGACGCGCTGGCCCCAGGCCGACGATTCGTCGTTCAGCTTGCCGTTGCCGTTGCGCTCGCCGCGCACGTTGAACGCCAGAGCGCGCTCGCGGCGGTCGAGCGGACGGACGGTCTGCAGGTCCACCGTGCCCGACAGCCCCTGCCCCACGAGCGACGCATCCGGCGTCTTGTACACGGTGACGCCGTTGATCAGCTCGGACGGATACTGGTCGTATTCGGCGCCGCGGTTATTGCTCGTGCTGACCAGTTCGCGCCCGTTCATCAAGGTGCCGGCAAAGTCCGGCGACAGGCCGCGCAACGAGATCACCTGGGCGCGGCCGGCCACGCGCTGGGCCGTGAGACCCGGCAGGCGCGCGATCGACTCGGCGATCGACACGTCCGGCAGCTTGCCGATGTCCTCGGCCGTGATCGCTTCGACGATCGAATCGGATTCGCGCTTGATGGCCATCGAACTCTCGATGCTGCCGCGGATGCCGGTGACGACCACGGTGTTCGCGGTGGCGTCTTCCGTGGTTTGCGCGGCGGCTGCGCCACCCCACAGCAGCGCGGCGCAGGCGGCGGCGATCGGGGTGGTGGTCAGGATGCGTTGCTGGGGGCGGACTTTGCCGGGTCGGTGCATGGTGTCTCCTCGTTGTTTGAACTAATGCGATCCTGGAAGCGCATCCATCCGCGCGGATGGAAACGTTGCCAATTCGTGACGCACGCTGGACGCGATTCGGTCGTCTTCCTCTTGCGACGCGTCCGATCAGCCGCGTGCGACAGCTAAATTGGAAACGTTGCCAAATCCGATGAAAAAAAATTTGGAAACGTTGCCAAATTCAGGACCATTGTCTGCTGAGAATGAATCCAATGTCAATACTTGTGTGTGATCGGATAACAACAGCATGCGACCAAAGAAAAAGCCCCTGGAATCAGGGGCTCTTCTCCACGCATTTACCTCGACCTGGCCCGCGCCGCATGCAGCTTGCGGTAACTGTCCATCAGGCGATGATGCCGGTCGAGCCCTTCCAGCTTCATGCTCGTCGGGGTCAAGCCGTGGAAGCGCACGCTGCCGTCGACCGAACCCAGCACCGCGTCCATGCCCGGATTGCCGTACATCCGGCGGAAATTGGTCACGTAGTCGTCCAGCTCCAGCTCGTCGTCCAGCACCACCTCCAGCACCACGTTCAGCGCCTGGTAGAACAGGCGCCGCTCGACGGTGTTGTCGTTGTATTGCAGGAAGGCGCCCACCAGTTCGTGCGCCTCCTCGAACTGCTGCAGCGCGAGATGGATCAGCAGCTTCAGCTCGAGGACTGTCAACTGGCCCCACTCCGTGTTCTCGTCGAACTCGATGCCGATCAGCGTGGCGATGTCCGAATACTCGTCGAGCTCATTGTTTTCCAGGCGATCCAGCAGCGCGGCCAGGGCGTCGTCGTCCAGGCGGTGCAGGTTCAGGATATCTGCGCGGAACAGCAGCGCCTTGTTGGTGTTGTCCCAGACGAGATCCTCGACGGGATAGATTTCCGAAAAGCCGGGCACGAGGATCCGGCACGCCGTGGCGCCCAGTTCGTCGTACACCGCCATGTACACTTCCTTGCCCATCTCCTCGAGAATCCCGAGCAGCGTCGCGGCTTCCTCGGCATTGGCATTGTCGCCCTGCGCGGTGAAATCCCATTCGACGAAATCGTGGTCCGCTTTGGCACTGAAAAAGCGCCACGACACCACGCCGCTGGAATCGATGAAGTGCTCGACAAAATTGTACGGCTCGGTCACGGCTTCGCTGGCGAAGGTCGGCTGCGGCAGATCGTTCAGGCCCTCGAAACTGCGGCCCTGCAGCAGTTCGGTCAGGCTCCGCTCCAGCGCCACCTCGAAGCTCGGGTGCGCGCCGAACGAGGCGAATACGCCGCCCGTCCGCGGGTTCATCAGGGTCACGCACATGACGGGATAGGCGCCGCCCAGCGACGCATCCTTGACCAGCACCGGAAAACCCTGCGCTTCCAGTTCCTGGATCCCGGCCACGATGCCCGGGTATTTCGCCAGCACTTCCTGCGGCACGTCCGGCAGCGCGATCTCGCCTTCCAGGATCTCGCGTTTCACCGCACGTTCGAAAATCTCCGACAGGCATTGCACCTGCGCTTCGGCGAGGGTATTACCGGCGCTCATACCATTGCTGGCGTAGAGGTTCTCGATCAGGTTGGACGGGAAATAGACTGTCTCGCCGTCCGACTGCCGCACGTAAGGCAGCGACACGATCCCGCGCGCCACGTTGCCCGAATTGGTGTCGACCAGATGCGAGCCGCGCAATTCGCCTTCCGGATCGTAGATGGCGCGGCAGTACGCATCGAGGATCTCGTCCGGCACTGCATCGTCGGGGCCGGGCTGGAACCAGCGCTCGTCCGGATAATGGACGAAGGCGGCGTTGGCGATCTCCTCGCCCCAGTAGCTGCCGGCATAGAAATGGTTATTGCTGATGCGCTCGATATACTCGCCCAGCGCGGACGCCAGCGCGCTTTCCTTGGTCGCGCCCTTCCCGTTGGTAAAACACATCGGCGAGTGCGCGTCGCGGATATGCAGCGACCACACGTTGGGCACGATGTTGCGCCATGATGCGATTTCGATCTTGATGCCGAGGCCGGCCAGCAGCCCGGACATATTGGCGATGGTCTGTTCCAGCGGCAGGTCCTTGCCGGGAATATAGGTGGCCGCGTCGGCGCCAGGCTGCAACGTCAGCAACGCCTGCGCGTCGGCATCCAGGTTCTCGACTTCTTCGATCACGAACTCGGGCCCGGTCTGCACCACTTTTTTCACGGTACAGCGATCGATCGAACGCAGGATCCCCTGGCGGTCCTTCTCCGAAATGTCCGGCGGCAGTTCGACCTGGATCTTGAAGATCTGCTTGTAACGGTTCTCCGGGTCGACGATGTTATTCTGCGACAGGCGAATATTGTCGGTGGGGATATCGCGGGTGTTGCAGTACAGCTTCACGAAGTACGCCGCGCACAGGGCCGACGAGGCCAGAAAATAATCGAACGGGCCCGGCGCCGAGCCATCGCCCTTGTAACGGATCGGCTGATCCGCGATGACCGTGAAGTCATCGAACTTGGCTTCCAGACGCAGCTTGTCGAGAAAGTTGACCTTGATTTCCATCGGAGATTCCTAGTATTTCAACACAAAGCCCCGTGAATACAGGGCTTTGCAGGGTAAGGCACGCATCTTACCCGATCCATTGCCCGCGGGCGAATGCAGGGTCTCGGAATGCATTGACACGAGAACGGAAATCGTACAGACTCGACAAGATGTTAGCGCTATTGGTTTGATGGTACAGAATGTTATAGACCTGCACCGACGGCGATGACAAACCAAGACTATCCAAGGAGACTTGTATGAACACCAGTGCCGTCGAGAGCACACACACCATTCAGGAGGCGGAAAATACCCGCCTCATCGTCCTGATCAGCTGCGTCGCCACGATCGGCGGCTTCCTGTTCGGTTTTGACAGCGGCGTCATCAACGGCACCGTCGACGGCCTGAAGCAGGCTTTCCATTCGACCGACGCCGAACTCGGCTTCGAAGTCGCGTCGATGCTGCTGGGCTGCGCGCTCGGCGCTTTCACCGCCGGCCGGCTGGGCGACCTCTGGGGCCGCCGTACCGTGCTGCTGATCTCGTCCGTGATGTTCCTGATGTCGGCACTGGGCGCGGGCTTTGCAACGAGCTCGGTCGTCTTCGTCGCCGCGCGCGTGCTGGGCGGCTTCGCGGTCGGCGCGGCCAGCGTGATGTCGCCGGCGTACATCGCCGAAGTGGCATCGGCCCGCTACCGCGGCCGGCTGGCGACGGTCCAGCAGATCGCCATCATCAGCGGCCTGTTCTGCGCCTTCCTGAGCAACTATTTCTTGGCGCACGCGGCCGGCGCCTCGACCGGCGTGCTGTGGCTGGGACAGGAGGCATGGCGCTGGATGTTCTGGATGATGGCCATCCCGTCCGTGCTGTTCCTGCTGTTGCTGCTGACGATCCCGGAAAGCCCGCGCTTCCTCGTCGCCAAGAAGCGCAAGGACGAAGCACTGGCCGTGCTGCAACGCCTGTACGGCGCAGCCTCGGCCCGCGCGAAGTTCGCCGCGATCGATGTGTCGCTGGCCGAAGACCACCACCGTCCGCGCCTGTCGGACCTGGTCAACAAGACGACCGGCAAGCTGCGCCCGATCGTGTGGGTCGGCATCGGCCTGGCGACGTTCCAGCAGCTGGTCGGCATCAACGTGGTGTTCTATTACGGCGCGGTGTTGTGGCAGGCCGTGGGCTTTTCCGAAAGCGATGCCCTGCTGATCAACGTCCTGTCGGGCGGCCTGAGCATCGGCGCCTGCATCGTCACGGTATTCCTGATCGACCGCATCGGCCGCAAACCCCTGCTGTGGATCGGCTCGGCCGGCATGGCGGTGACGCTCGGCATCGTGACGTTCGCGTTTGCCAGCGCCTCGCTCGACGCGAACGGCAAACTGGCCCTGTCCGGCACGATGGGCGTGGTCGCCCTGGCCGCGGCGAATATCTACGTGATCTTCTTCAACATTTCCTGGGGTCCGGTGATGTGGGTCATGCTGGGCGAGATGTTCCCGAACCAGATCCGCGGCTCGGGCCTGGCGGTCGCCGGCGCGGCCCAATGGACGTCCAACTTCCTGATCACGGTGACCTTCCCGATGCTGCTCGCGAGCATCGGCCTGGCGGGCGCTTACGGCCTGTACACCGTGGCCGCAGTGATCTCGGTCTACTTCGTGCTGCGCTACGTGCATGAAACGCGCGGCAAGGAACTGGAGCAGATGGAAGGCTGATCGCGCGCGGTAGCCCCCAAGCAAAAGGTCGTTGATGAGCGCATCCGCATCATCAACGACCTTTCGTTTTTTCCGGGACTACTTGAACCGATCGAAGAAGGCCTTCGATTCCTGCGCCGAAAAACCCGGGTACCAGTGGCCACCCGTCTCGGTGCCGCACCAAACCACGGGCTTGCCGCTGTCGCAGCCCTGGTACTCCATGCAGCCGTTACTCCCCACGGGCACCGTGGCGGCACTGCAGCTATTGCGCTTGAGGAAAACATCGCGCGCCTCCATCCCCGCCGAGTACGGCACGGTGTTATCGTCCTTGGCGTGGACGAACATGGCCGCCACCTTGTAGGAAGAACCGGCACAGCCGCTCCAGAGCGAACCGGCCATGGGCACGATCGCCCGCACCACGTCGCCCATCTGGCATCCGATGGCGTTGGACATCATGCCGCCAAAGCTGAAGCCGGTAGCGAACACACGCCGAGGGTCGGTGCACGTGCCCTGCTGGACGTCGCCGATCATGGCGCGCAGGAAGCGGATGTCGCGGTCGCCAGTGTTGGCCCACCCCTTGTCCAGGCCCTGCGGGGCAATAAAGATCGCATTGTCGCCGTACAAATTCTTCAGACCGAAAAAGCCGCTCCAACCGTAGACATCGGCGGCGCTGCCATCGCGCCAGTGCAGCCCGATGATCACGGGATAGGCCTTGTTGCGGTCATAGGTGGCCGGTAGTTCGATCCAGTAGCTGCGCTCGGTTCCGTCGCTGGTGAGCGAATGCATGCCGGTCGTCAACTTGGAACCGCTGCCGCAGCCCGCGGTGCCGGTAGCGGGCACGGCGACGGGAGGTGGCGATGCCGACGCGGGTGTTGGTGTCGAAGTGCCGGCGGCGCCTGTGCCCCCTCCGCAAGCAACGAGCGTGGCGAATACCAACGCGGCCCCTGCATGTCTCATATCTCCTCCTTGTCAAAGCGTTGGGTCGGGTCGGTGACCGGATGTTTTTTCGCCCGATTCTAATGGCCGCGTTCGCCACGGTGTTTTATGTTTTTCGCCAGGAACCGACATGTTTTCGAATTCCGACGAGAAAAGCGGCCATCGCTGCGGTAGTATTGACAACAGGAACTAATTGCAAAAATGTAACAATAAATGGGGATCCATCGATGACAGTGTTGGGAACATGTTTGCGGGTCCTGGGACTGTCCGCCTGCCTCGGCGTATCGGCTCACGCCGCCGAAGACTGGGTGCGGGCGGAGTCCGAGCATTTCGTCGTCACCAGCAGCACGACGGAAGCCAAGACGGTCAGCTACGTTCAGAAACTCGAAGCGTTCCGCACGCTGACGAACATGCTGCTGACCGGGGCCGGGGGCACCGCGCAGGCGAAGTTCCAGGTCTATCTACTCGACGATCCGGCGCAGATGAAAGTCGTACGCCCGAATTTCTCCGACAACGTGGGCGGCGTGTATTTCCACTGCGGCGAAGGCAGCAAAGCGTACGCAACGGCGCCGGGTTACAGCCGGCAAGAGCAGAACCTGACGACGCTGTTTCACGAATATGCGCACCACGTGACGTTCCAGCATGCGCGCACCCATTACCCGGCCTGGTTCATCGAAGGCTTCGCGGAATACCTGAGCACCGCCTATCCGGCCCGCGGCTCGATTTCCATCGGCGAATCCTCGACCATGCGCAGCTACACGCTGGGCACGGAGAACTGGATCGGCTTCGACAAGATCCTCGATCCCAAATTCCGCATCGACGGCGACAAGGATGCCGATACGCGCACGGTCTGGCGCTTCTACGCGCAGTCCTGGCTGCTCGCGCACTATATGCTCAGCGATCCCGCGCGCAGCAGGGCTTTGTATGCCTATTTCACGGCGGTGGGCGGCGGCGCCGATCCCATTGCCAGCTGGGAGAGCGCCACCGGCATCAAGATCGATATGCTGAAGCGCGTGCTGCAACGCTACAGCGAGAACATGTTGTTCATGAACGTGCCGCTTGCGGATTATCCGGAATCGTCGATCCGCGTCACGCGCCTGCCCAAGGGTTCGGAGCAATACGTGCTGAAGGCGTCGCTCCTGACCACCTGCCCTTCATGGGAGTACGGCAAGACGCTCCTGGCAGGCATCGCCGCCCGGAAGACGGCGCTCGCCGGCGATCCGCAATACCGCCTCGATCTGGCCAAGGCGCAATTGCTGTTTGGCGAACTCGGCGAGGCGGACACTGCCCTCACCGAGATCCACGCCGCACGTCCCGACGATTTCGAGGTGAATTACCTGATGGGCCGAGTGCGTTTCGCCCAGGCAGAAAGAGCGGAAGGCGCGGCGAAATCCGAACGCATGGACCAGGCCCGCGGGTTCTTCATTAGCGCCTACCGCGCCAACAAGCTCGACGCCCCGAACCTGTACTACCTGGCACGCAGCTTCAGCAACAAGCCGAATTTTCCGGATGCGAACGTGCTGAATGCCGCCGACACTGCGCATTACCTGGCGCCGGCCGTATGGGAATACGCGTTATTCGATTTCTCGGTCAATCTGCTCGACAACCGGCGCGACAGAGCCGCCGCCGCGCTGGCCCCATTGGGCAACAATCCCCACAATCCGGCCCAGGCGGCGCGCGTGCAAAAGGCGCTCGAAGCGATCAAGGCCGGCAAGGACGCGAGCGAGGTGATGAAGTTGCTGTCGACCTCGACCCCGGCCCCGCCCTGACGCCCTGTTGTCCGGACAACTGGCGCCCGCGCTTTCCCGGACGCCTCGGCTGGCATCCATCCCGGCGGGATGCGCAACATCCAGCGCAGGGACAGAAAGATCCTTTGCCGATCTCGTCATGCCCATACCAGAACGTCGTGCGCTACCTGATGACGGCGACCGCATCTGCCGCGCCGGATCGTTCATGAATAAAAAACAGTTGACTCGCCGAACCGTTCGTATATCCTTCACTGCATCGCTACAGTAGATCGATACAGATGCTGAGTCCACGTCAGATCAGTCCCTGAACCAACCGATTTTTTTTAAGCATTTACTGTAACGATACAGAAGACGGCGTGAGTTGAAATAAAAATAATGAAGGAGACGATATGTTGAGTAGAACCGTAGCCAGGCCCACGCGCTTCCCACGCGTCCCGATCGCCACCGCGACCACGCTGGCCCTGCTGGCCTGGGCGCCCGTCCAGGCGCAACAGCCGAGCAACGACGACTCGCTGCAGCCGCCAGACCTGCAAGCTTCTTCTTCCCCGCAGCCCAAGCTCGAGCAAGTGGTGGTCACGGCCAACCGCCGGGTCGAAAAGCTCGAGGACGTCCCCGCATCGATCTCGGTGCTGGGCGAGGAAACCCTGCAGCGGAACAACGTGCGCGAGCTGGTCGACATCGTCAACCTGTCTCCCGCCCTGTCGATCTCGGTCGGGACCCAGGTCGGCACCAACAGCATCAACATGCGCGGCATCGGCACCACCTCGAACAACCTCGGCATCGAGGGCGACGTCGCGGTCCTGGTCGACGACATCCCTTACGCGCAGGCGCAGCAGGCGTTCAAGGATGCGTCCGACGTGGCGCGCGTGGAAGTGCTGAAGGGTCCGCAAAGCACGCTGTTCGGCAAGAGTTCGATCGCCGGCGCGGTGTTGATGACGACCAAGCCGATCGGATCAGGGCCAATGCGGACGCGCGTGAGCCTGTACCGCACCAGCGACCATGAATACCGCGCCTCCGCCGCCCTGAGCGGGCGCCTGAGCGACGACGTCGGCCTGCGCCTCTACGCCAGCAAGACGAACTTTCCGGGGATGCTGCACAACTTGACCAACGACACGATGCAGAACGGCTCGGGCGGCAGGAGCTTCCTGGCCAAGCTGCAGTGGCGGGTGACGCCCGACCTCGACCTGATGATCGCCCCGCATTTCGACCACTCGCTGTCGACCGGGAACACGGCCGCCATCGTCGCCATCGATCCGGGCGTGGGCTACCTGTACAACAAGAAATACACGGCGCTGTCGAACACCGCCGTCCTGCGCGGCATCCACATCGGCCCGTGGAACCGGGAGATCCGCAACGATTCGCCCACCGGGCTGGAGTCGACCGACCGCGGTGTCGGCGTGCGCGTCAATTATGCGTTCCCGGACGGCTCGCCTCTCGCCGGCCATGCCCTGACCTCGATCACCTCGGTCGACAACAACCTGTCGAACGACTTCCGCGACAACGACAATATCGACCTGATCTCGACCTACTACCAGGTGGACGCGAGCGGCAAGCCGTCCGGCATCGCCGATCCGCCCATGCTCAACGGCACCACCGCCAGCAAGACCTCGACCCAGGAATTCCGGCTGACCTCGCCGGACGGCGGTGCATTCCGCTACCTGGTCGGCGTGTGGGCGTCGCGCAATACGATCTATCGGACGTATTACCGCGGCAACCCGTTTGTGAAGGAAACAAATTTCACCAACTACCTCACCGATTCGGGCGTCCTCAACCACGCGATCTATGCCAACACGAACTGGGACTTCGCGCCGCGCCACAGTGTGAGTGCCGGCCTGCGCCTGAACCGCGAGGCCAACAATTATTCCTTCCATACGATCGACAGCCTCTCGTCGTCGGCGCCGAACAACGTCCACACCGGCGAGCACTATTACGTCGCCCCGCAGCACAAGGAAACGGCGGTGACGGGCAAGCTGGGCTACAGCTTCCACGTCACGCCGGACGTGATGGCCTATGGCACCGCCTCCACCGGCAACAAAGGCGTCGCCTACGACATGACCAGCGGCGCCAACAACCCGAACGTGTTCGCCCACCTGCCGCTGGCGGCCGAGAAGGCGGTCAGCCTGGAAGCCGGCCTGAAGGCCAACCTGTGGCACAACCGCGCCACGTTCAACGCCGCCGTCTTCCAGACCCGGTTCCGCGACTACCAGACCTCGGCCACGGAGCGCTTCTCGGACGGCAGCCAGGCGAGCGTCCTGTACAGCATCCCGTCGATCCAGACGCGCGGCTTCGAGGCCGACGCCACCGTACTGGCGACGCGCGCGCTGCTGTTGAACGCGAGCCTGGCCTTCACGCGCGCCACGATCCGCTCCTGGGACCAGGGGGCCTGCTACACGGGCGCGACCGACTGCACGATCCCGAACCGCCTGGTGCCCGGCGCCTTCCTGCGCGACGCCAGCGGCGGCGCGATGCCGAATTCGCCCAAGTGGAAGCTGTCGATGGGCGCCGAATACACGCTGCCGCAAGCCGCGTGGCTACCCTATCCGGTCGCGGTGAATGCCCAGTGGCGCACCCAGTCGGCCGTGCGCGGCGCGATCAGCCAGGACCCGGGCCTCGACCGCCCGGGCTACGGCATCCTCGACCTCGGCGCCCACGTCAGCGACGCCAGGGGTCGCTACAAGCTGTCCGTGGGCGTGCGCAACCTGCTCGACAAACACTACGCGGTCGGCAACGTCGGTTCCTTCCTGAATTTCAAGCAGACCAGCGGACCCGACATCAAGTCGTATGGCTGGCAGCCGGCCCGCGACGCCTTCCGCTACACGTCGATCCGGCTTGACATGACGTTCTGACAGCCCGGCCGACACCATGAACGAACCCAGAATCCAGGACGTCGCCAGGCTGGCCGGTGTCTCGACCACGAGCGTCTCGAATTTCCTGAACAATCGGATGGAACAGATGAGGCCGGACACCCGTCTCAAGATCGAGCAGGCGATCGCGCAACTGGGCTACCGCCCCAACAGCGCGGCGCGCCAGCTCAAGACCGGCGTATCGGCCATGGTCGGCCTGCTGGTGCCATCGCTGGCCAACCAGTTCTTCGGCGCCCTGGCCTGCGCGATCGAGACGGCCGCCGCACGCCATGGCTGCCAGGTGATGACCTTCAGCACCTTCCGCGATCCGGACCGCGAGCGCGTCGTCACGGCCGACCTGCTGGCCTACGGCGCGCAAGGCATCGTCACGGGATCGGCCCTGAACGATACCGACCATCTCGCGACGATCGCCACGCGCTGTCCGGTCGTGGCCTTCGATATCCGGCGTTCCGGCGACAACCACGACCGCATCACCACCGTCTCGGTCGACAACGTCGCCGCCACCACGCTGGCCGTCGAGCACCTGGCCGCCCTGGGGCACCGGTCGATCGCGCTGGTGACGCCGCCGCCGTACACGCTGAACCGCCAGGATCGCCTGAAGGGCTTCCAGCAGGCCGTTGCACGCGCCGGGCTCACCGGCGAACTGATCATCGCGGACGCGAACGAGGCGCCGCGCGACCCGCACGGCGATACCCAGCTGTTCGAACTGGGGCGCAGCGCCGCGCCGCGCTTGCTGGCGGCCGCGAGCCGGCCGACCGCGGCGATCGGCATCAACGACATGATGGCGATCGGGATCGGCGTCGGCCTGCGGCAGCTGGGCAAACAGGTGCCGCGCGATTTTTCGCTGATCGGCATCGACGACATCTTTTTCGCGGTCGCCCACGATCCGCCCCTGACCACCGTGCGCCAGCCGATCCAGGCCATGGCGGACGCCGCCGTCCAGCGTATCGTGGCACCTGGCTTCGCCACGGCCGACGACGGCGGGCTGTTCGCACCGGAACTGGTCGTCCGGGCCTCGACCGCCGCACCGCGTACCTAGCAACACCACAACCATGAAGAGGAAGACAAAGGATATGGAACTCATCGGAAAAAAAGCACTGGTCACCGGCGGCGCATCGGGCATCGGCAAGGCCAGCTCGCTGGCGCTGGCGCAGGCGGGCGCGGACGTCGTACTGACCTACTGGAGCAGCGGCGCCGAGGCCGACGAGGTCGTGGCACAGATTCGCGCAATGGGCCGGCGCGCGCATGCGATCCAGGCCGACATGAGCGATAGCGGCGCGGCCGAACGGGTGTTCGTCGAAGCCGAATACGTGATCGGCGAGATCGACGTCGTCTTCGCGAACATCGGCGGCCTGATCCAGCGCTGCCGCGTCGCCGAGATGCCGCTGTCCCTGTGGGACGACGCCGTGAACCTGAATCTCACCAGCACCTTCGCGATCTGCCAGGCGGCCATGCGGCGCATGGAGCCACGCCGGCGCGGATCCATCGTCACGATGTCTTCGCTGGCGGCCTTCGACGGCGGCGGCCCGGGTTCGACCCATTACGCCGCGTCGAAAGCGGCCGTGGCCGGGTTCACGCGCGCGCTGGCGAAGGAGGCCGGTCCGCTGGGCATCCGCGTCAACGGGGTGGCGCCGGGCCTGATCGCCACCCGGTTCCACGACACGTTCAATACGCCGGCCAACCGCCAGGCCATTGCGGAGCGCACGCCGGTACGGCGCGAAGGCGCGCCCGAGGACGTGGCCAATGTCGTGGTCTTCCTGGCTTCCGAACGCGCGGCCTTCCTGGCCGGCGAGATCGTCCAGGTCAACGGCGGCCTAGGCCTGTACTGAGCGGAACGGAGCACGCGATGAATTCCACCTTCACACGACGCCGCTTCCTGGGCGCCGGCCTGTCGCTGCCGGCGCTGGCCCTGCAAAACGCCCTGGCACAGGACGAACGCGAATCGCTGGGCACCGGCCAGGGCATGCCGACGGCCGGTCCGCATCCCTTGCAGACCCTCATGGCCGCCCACCCGGCACCGCTGCGCCGCGAGCTGCAGGGCGTGCATCCGCGCGTCTTCGTCACCGCCGACGGCCTGGACCAGTTGCGCCGGCGCCTTTGCCGGCGCAGAAA
>NZ_JBKYMO010000097.1:0-14420 GCF_047302915.1 Massilia sp. CT11-108
GCATGCGCCGTTTTTGGGATTGAAAGTTAACAGCTTCCCAAGCTGTTTACAACAAAAATTTGAGGGGAAGGCTCAGGGTCAGAGCACATTTCGGATCAATGTCCGGCCGCACAACAAGCGCCCGCACCCACGGCGAGGGGCCGCCGCCCCGTCGCCATGCGGCGTGACAGGCCGGACGCCATGGACTGACGTTCGACCTTACCTCAAGGATCTTGCGCGATAAAGGGACCTGACCCCGAATTTGCGGGCGGTCAGAAGCTGTGGCGGATGCCCCAATCCGCGCGGTTGGCGTTGTTGGGGTCGATGTGGCCGATGGAGGTGAACAGCGAGGTACGCTTGGACAGCGCATACGTGTAGCCGATCGCATACTGCGCCGTATCGGCATTGCGCACCGAGCGGTCGTTCAGCCGGTTGTACGACGCCAGGATACGTCCGCCGCCGGCCGGGATCGTCAGGCCGACCAGCAGGTCGCTCGCGTCCACCGGCGCCAGGCCGGCGGCGTCCGTTTGCTGCCGGTCGAGGCCGAAATGCAGCTTGGCCACGCCGAAGTCATAGTTGCCGCCGACGAAGCGCAGCTTGGCCGCCCCGGTGCCGTTGGCGTCGTTGTTGTTCTGGTAGCCGTACGCCACCTTCAAGCGGCCGACGGTATAGGTGAAGGCGCCGCTGATTTGGCGGTTGGCCGACGTATTGCCGGCCGTCTCGCCGAACGCATACGAGACCTCGCCCTTCAGCCCGCCGACCTGTTTCGCGTAGAAGATGGCGTTCTGCGTGCGGATGTCGATCGCGGCATAGATGTTGCGACCGAAGAACGATTCGGCCGCGCCCGACATGCCGTCCTCGAACGGATCGATGACGTCGGTCAGCAGGCAGTAGGACGGCGTCCAGGTGCGGCCGAAACGCACGGTACCGAAGTCGCCTTTCAATCCCACCCACGACTGGCGGCCGAAGATGCGTCCGCTCTGGCCCGCGGTGCCCGTGTCGGGGCTGAACCCGTTTTCGAGCTGGTAGATGACGGACAGGCCGTTGCCCAGGTCTTCCGAGCCGCGGAAGCCGAGGCGGGAACCCCACCAGCCGCCGGGGTCGACGCCCCAGCGCGTGGGCGCCACGTCCGATTTCGAATACACCAGGCCGATGTTGATCAGGCCGTAAACCGTGGTCGTCGATTGCGCCGAGGCGGGACCGGCAACGGCACTGCACACCGCCGCCGCAAGCAGGATTTTTTTCATGATTGTCTCCTTAAATTATGTTTTGGACGTGGCTTGAGCGGGTTGAAAAACCTGCTGGAATGAGCTCGCGATCATCCGCTCCACACCCATCAATTTAAGGCTGCTCCCTCGGCACTTTTTCTCGAAAGACGGCGGGCCAACAACATGAACACTGCGAAATCACCGTGCCTGACGGCGGAATATGCTGCGCTGTACGGGGACATTATTCGGCGCGCTGGTAGATCGCGGCGAGGTCGCACAAATCCCAGTTCCCGCCGCTTAAAACCGCGCACACTTTCTCGTCCGGCCGGACAGCGACCGCACCGCCCAGCAAGGCGCCGATACCGATGGACGCCGCCGGCTCGGCGATCAATTTCGCATCGTTGGCAAGCATGCGCATGCCCGCGACGATATGCGCGTCGTCCACCAGCACGATCTCGTCCACGTACTTCTCGATGATGGGATACGGATTCCGCCCGGGGACGCTGAGCCGCAAGCCGTCCGCAACGGTGTCCTTCAACGGCAGCGACGTGCGTTCCCCGTTGATCCTGCTGTGGAAGTACTTCGGCGTCAGGGCCGGCTCGGCGCCGATGACCCGCACCGACGGTTTCGTTTCCTTGATGGCGGTGGCGATCCCGGAAATGAGGCCGCCGCCGCCCAGCGGCACGATGACCGTGTCGACGTCCTCGAGGTCGTCCAGAATTTCGCAACCGATCGTGCCCTGGCCCGCCATCACCAGCGGGTCTTCGAAACCGTGGATCACCGCGTACCCGTTTTCTTCGGCGATTTCATACGTCTTTTTCCAGCGGGCCGCGTTATCGCCGTCGAACAGGATGACTTCCGCCCCGAGCGCCCTCGTGTTGGCGATCTTGACCTCAGGCGCGCTGGCCGGCAGCACCAGGAACGCTTTCACGCCCAGCATGCGCGCCGCGTACGCGAGTCCCTGGGCATGGTTGCCCGACGACGTGGCGATCAGGCCGTTCGCCACGGCGTCCCGGGGGAGCGCCAGCGCCGTGTTCAGGGCGCCCCTGATCTTGAATGCGCCCGTGATCTGCAGGGTTTCCGGCTTGAGCCAGAGCTGGCAGCCGAGGGCCTTTTCCATCTTCTCCGCACGTAACAGCGGCGTGTGACGGATGTGGGGTTTCAGCCGTTCCCGGGCTTCCCGGATATCCTGGATGGTGGGGTAGTTACGCATGGTGTCTTTCTGGAGGTTGCGTGAAGAATTCGAAGAAGGCGCCGACCCCGTTTTCCAGCGCATTCCGGTAGATCCGGGACGCGGTGGTGTTGTCCTGGATGGCCATGCCCGTGGAATCGAAGATCGTGATCTCGTCATCGTTCTCCCGGCCCGGTTTTTTCCCCGCCAGGATCTCGCCGATTTCCCCGTGAATGTCGTCCTGCGTGATGATGTGCGCGTTCAGCGGATGCCAGGTTTCGCCCTTCGTGACGCACTGCGCGATGGAATCGTTGACGATCTTCGCGTTGCGGAAGATCGCCGGTTCGAATTCCTGTTTGCCTTGCTGGTCCGTCCCGATGGCCACGATGTGCGTGCCGGGCTTTACCCAACCGGCTTCGACCAGCGTTCCTTTGCCGCGAGTCGTGGTCACGAGGATGTCGGCCCGGCGCACCGCGTCCTCCTTCGACGCCGCCATGACGACGGGAATGCCGAACTCCCTTTCGATATCGGCCTTGTACTGCGCCAGCGTCTCGGGATGGTTGTCCCAGGCGTGGATCTCCTCGATGACCATGACCTCGCTGATCGCCCGGATCTGCAGCCTGGCCTGGATGCCCGTTCCGATCGACGTGACCGTTTTCGCATCCTTCCTGGCCAGGGCCTTGACCGACACGGCGCCGGCCGCACCGGTCCTGAGGCCGGTGATCAGGCTCCCGTCCATCACGCACGTCAGCGCACAGGTTTGCCCGTCGAACAGCAGGATGGTCCCCATGTTGGTGGGCAGACCGTATGTCCTGGGGTTGTCCGGAAATCCGCCGGACGACGCCTTCATCGAAATCACCTCGTTGGCCCGGTAGTAGCCGAGCTTGAAGTCGATTTCCCCGCGCGGGGGAGGCAGGTGGATGCCGATATAGTCGGGTTGCTCGACCTGTCCGCCGCTGAACGCCACGAAAGCTTCCTCCACGGCGGCGATGACTTCGCGCATGCAGATCAGCTGGGCGACTTCTTCCTTTTTGAGTAACAGCGTTTTCATTGCGTTCCTTTCGATATCAGTAACCGAGCGACCGGTCGACCAGGCCGCTCATCGGTAACCCTTCCCAATGCCGCCGGAGGTTGTCGATGACCGCGTCGGCCGCGGTCTCCGGCTGCGTCATGCTGGCGACATGCGGCGTCAGCACCACGCGCGGATGCGTCCACAACGGATCGCCGCGCGGCAGCGGTTCGGGCTCGCACACGTCCAGGATGGCCTGGCCGACCTGCCCCGTGTCGAGCGCCTGCAACAGGTCGCGCTGCACGAGATGCCCGCCGCGGCCCACGTTGATCACGGTGGCGCCTTGCGGCAGCCGGTCGAACAGGCGGCGGCACAGGATGCCGCGCGTGTCGTCCGTCAGCGGCAGCAGGCAGACGAGGATGTCGGTGCGCGCCAGGAAGTGCGCCAAACCTTCCGGGCCCGCATGGCAGTCGACGCCGTCGATCTGCTGCGGCGACCGGCTCCAGCCGGCGCAATCGAAACCGAGGCCGCGCAGGCTGGCCAGTACCGCGCGGCCCAGCACGCCCAGGCCCAGCACGCCGACGCGCCGCGCGGCGGCGGGATACACGCGATGCGGCTGCCAGTGCCCTGCCCGCTGCTGGTCGAGGTAGGTACGCCAGTCCCGGTGGATGGACAGCACGGCCAGCGTGACGTATTCGACCATCCCGCCGATGATGCCCGGCTCGACCATGCGCACCACGGCCACCGTCGCGGGGATGGCGGACAGGTCGAACTGGTCGGTGCCGGCGCCGGTCGAGAACAGGACTTCCAGGCTCGGAAACCGGTCCGCCAGGTCCGCCGGCGGTTCCCACGCGGCCAGGTAGCGCACGGCGTGCGGATCGCCGACGTCGGGCCAGGTGCGGAATGGCAGCGCCGGCGTCTTGCGGGCAAACCGTTCCGCCCAGACGGCCCCGCGGACCGGATCGGCTTTGTACAGGAAGGTCATGGGGCCTCCGCGCCGCATCCCGACAAGGCTGTCACGATCTTCTCCATATCAAGCCGGACGGTAGATCACGTACAGCTTCGCCACGTGCTCGCGGCTGTCCCAGGTGCACGACGCCTTCTGCTCGATGAGGAAGATGTCGCCCTTCGAGAACGTGCCGCTGCGGCCTGCTTCATCGACGAAGGTCACGCTCCCTTCCAGCAGATACATCAGTTCCATGTGGCGGAAGTACAGTGCACGGCGGGCATAGGGCGTCGAGTCCCACGTGCCGCACGTGAATTCCCCGTCTTCGGACTTGTAGTCGGTGTGGTTGCGGCACAGCGGCGTGGGCGTCAGCAGCAGGTCGGGCGACGGGCCGCCGGCCGACGGGCCCATCTCCGGATTTTCCCTGATCGGCACGATCGCGCCGTCGCCCGCCCGGCTCTTGTTGTAGCGGACGAAGATCAGCGACACGGGTCCTTGCGCGGACCAGGCGAATGCCGCGCCATGCTTGAGAATCGCACTCTGGTTCGCCCCCAGCGTGACGGACGTACCCTGCTGCGTCAGGGTCAGGCTGCCCTGGTGGACGATGATGAATTCGTCCGCCGCGAGAGACTGTACGGCGCCGTTGCCGGCGTCGAGCGTGATGACGCCCGCCGTGACCGGGCCGGGCGCCCAGTCCAGGACGCGGCGGCTGGCGAGGAAGCGGTCTTCTCCCGCCGGCGCGGTCACGGCGATGCCCTGGGTCGGGTCCTGCGCGAACTTGCGCAGGTCGACGAAGGATGGCGTATGGACCGGGACGGCAACTGCGGCTTGCCGGAAATTCGACGTGATGGTAGCTCGAGACATGATGGTGGCTTGCATTGAATGTTGATGAGAATGAGGTTCACGCCGCGTTCGCGACCGGCGTGGCGAACCGTCCGATGTGGTAACACTCGATCGGCGTGCTCGTGGCGCCCGTGGCGATCAGTTCCGCCATCACCTCGCCCACGCCCGGCCCCAGCTGGAAGCCTTCGCCGGAAAAGCCGAACGCATAGAACAGGCCGGGTACGCGCGCGCTCGGTCCCATCGCGGGCCGGCTGTCGTCCATGTAGCCCTCGATCCCGCTCCAGACGCGGATGATGTGCAGGTGCTCGAATGCCGGCATCACGCCCGGTGCGCTCTTCAGCTTGTACAGCGTCCGGGCCGGGTTCACGTACGAGCGCCGGCTCTCGATGTCCGCCGGTTCATGGCCGCCGCCGCCGATGACGATGTTGCCGCGCGCAACCTGGCGGAAATAGACGACCTGCTCGAACGTGTCCGCCATCGCACCGATGGTCGGCCGGATCGCGTAAGGCACGGGTTCGGTGACGCACATCTGCGGCGCCCTGGCGATCATCGGCACCGGCTCGCCGAAGTGCGTGCTGATGCGATTGCCCCAGGCGCCGGCCGTGACGAGGGCCACGGGCGCGCGGAAGGTCCGGCCATCCGCGGTGGTCGCGACGAAGTCCGCGCCGTCCTTTTCCAGGCTCGTCATCTCGGTGTTTTCGAACACCTGCACGCCGGCGCGTACCGCCGCACGGCCGATGGCCGGCGCCGCCAGGCGGGGATTCGCATGCCCGTCGTGAGGGGCGTAGCACCCCGCGGTGATGTCCGGCCCGAGGTACGGAAAGCGCTCGTGCAGCGTTTTCGCGCCCAGCATCTGCATGCCGATGCCGAACGACCCGGCATCCTCCGCATACTTCACCATGCGTTCCTCGTGCGCCGGCGTGACGCCCACGCGCAGGTGGCCGTTCAGCAGGAGCTCGACGTCCGCACCGAACAATTCCTTGAACTTCAGCCAGATCGCGCGCGCGCGGTTCGCCAGCGGCAGCTGCTCGATGGGGCGGCCCATCCGGCGCGTGTTGCCGAAGTTGACGCCGCTGGCCTGCTGACCGATCAATCCCCGCTCGAGCAGGATGACGGACATGCCGCGCTGCCGCAGGAAGAAGGCGCTGGAGGCACCCATGATGCCGCCGCCGACGATGATGACATCCGCTTTCAACGCACTCATTTCACTTCCTCCCGCACCGCCATCGACAGCGGCTTCACCGGCGCCTGGCCACGCAGGCGTCCCACCAGTTCCACCGGCACGCCGGCCGCATGGGCGATGACTTCCGCACCGGCGTGCCCGCAATATCGTCCCTGGCAGCGGCCCATGCCGACGCGGCACAGCGCCTTGGCGCGGTTCGCTTCGCATGCCCCCATCTCCGAGACCGTGCGGCGCAGTTCGCCCGCCGTGACGGCCTCGCAACGGCAAACGATGGCGTCGTCCGGCAGCGCCGCCGCCTGCTGCGCGGGCCAGGGGAACGCTTGCGCCAGGCCATGGCGGAAGCGCTCCATCCTTGCCTGTTGCGCACGGAGCGTCCGCACTTCGTCCTGCGCGACCGTGAACTTCAAATCCGTCAGCACGGCCAGCGCCGCCAGGCGTCCGCCGATCTCGGCGGCGTCGGCGCCCAGCACGTTCATGCCGTCGCCGGCGAGATAGACGCCAGGTACCGACGTGCGTCCGTCCTCGCCCACGTCGGGCAGCCACTGGCGCGTCTCCTGGTCGAAGCGGAAAGCGCAGCGCGCCAGGTCGGCCAGCTGCGTCTCGGGACGCAGGTGGTAGCCCATCGCCACCGCGTCGCAGTCGAAGGCAAGTTCGCGGCCCCCCTTGTCGCGCACGACCACGCCCTGCACGCCGGTGTCGGGCGAACCCGTGATTTCCGCGGGCACGATGCCGGTCAGCACCTGCACACCGGCCCGCTTCAATTCCCGGGCGAGCGCCAGGCCGTTGCGCAGCACGGACGGCCGCGCCATCAGCTTCGGCAGCGCGGCCACGCGCCGCATGAAGGGCGACGTGTCGAGCACCGCCGCCACGCCGGCGCCCGCCTTCACGTACTGCGACGCCACCAGGTACAGCAGCGGCCCTGTGCCCATGAACACGACGCGACGCCCGATCGCGCACGCTTGCGCCTTCAGCGCGATCTGCGCCGCGCCCAGGCTGTAGGTGCCCGCCTGGTGCCAGCCTTTCACCGGCATCAGGCGGTCGGTCGCGCCGGAACAGATCACCAGCGCGTCGTACGGCAAGGCGCGCGACGTGCGCTGGTCGGTGACGTGCAGCTCGCGCTGGAAGATGTTCCACGCCAGCGTCTCCGGCAGGTAGTCGATCTTGCCGCGCAACGCGTCGAAACTCGCGTGCAGCGACCGGGCGCGTTCGGCTTCGGTGCCGTACAGCTTCGCGTACGGGCGGGTGAAGTTGTCGGGCTGGCGGCGGTAGATCTGGCCGCCGTCGCGGCGGTTTTCGTCGACGACGGTCGGATGCAGGCCGGCCGCGACGAGGATTTCGGCGCAGCGCACGCCCGCGGGGCCGGCGCCGACGATGATTACGCGAGGTTGGGCCATGTCGCCTCCGGTTGTGTCGTCACTAGGTTCATGCCGTCCGCCACGACGGTGGTACAGGCGCGCAGGCGGCGGCCGTCGGCGGTCCAGACCCAGCAATCCTGGCAGGCGCCCATCAGGCAGAAGCCGGCGCGCCGGCCGTCGCCGAATTCGGACTCGCGCAGCTGGCGCACGTTGTCGAGCATGGCGACCATCAGCGTGTCGCCGGCGAGCGCCTCGACCGGGTGCCCGTCGATCACGATGCGCACCCGCGCGCGGCCCGTCTCGGCCAGTCGTACGAAGCGGCTGCTCATGCGACGTCTCCTTCGACGACGCGCAGCGGCGCCTGGATGGCGCGCAGCTCGGCTTCCGGACGGTGGCACAGGATGCTGCCGCCGTCGGCGAGCATCTGGCGCGGCGGCGGCAGGCGGTTGCACATGCCGTCGACGCGCAACGCGCAGCGGTCCACGAAGGCGCACATGGCGCGCGCCGCTCCGTTCGGCGTCAGCGGCGGCAGCGCCGCCGGCGTGGCGCCCGCAACCTCTTCCAGCCAGCCGCGGCGCAGCGCCGGCACGGACGAGATCAGCAGATGCGAATATGGATGGAATGGCGGCAGCGCCTGCGCCTCGCGCTTGCGCGCCTCGACCTTGCGGCCGGCGTACAGGACGACGATCTCGTCGCAGATGGCGCGCACGGTGCCGATGTCGTGGCTGATGAACATGTAGGACACGTTCAACTCCTTGCGCAGCTCGGCCATCAGTTCGATGATGGCGGCGCCGACCACGGTGTCGAGCGCGGAGGTCACCTCGTCGCACAGGATCAGGTCGGGCTGGGCCGCCAGCGCGCGCGCCAGGTTGATGCGCTGCTTCTGGCCGCCGGACAGTTCGCCCGGCAGGCGGTCGGCCACCGCGGCCGGCAGGCGCACCAGGTCGAGCAGCTGCAGCACGCGCTTGCGGCATGCCTCGCCGCGCATGCCGTGGTAGAACTCGAGCGGACGGGCGAGGATGCGCCCGATGCTGTGTTGCGGATTGAGCGCCGTGTCGGCGTTCTGGAACACGAACTGGATGCGGCGGAACTGCTCGCGCGTGCGTCCCTCCAGCGTGGGCGCGAGGCGCTTGCCGTCCAGGAGGATCTCGCCTTCGGACGGCGCCACCATGCCGGCGATGGCCCGTGCCAGCGTCGTCTTGCCGGAACCGGATTCGCCGATCACGCCGATCGTGGCGCCGCGCGGAATCACCAGGTTGACGTCGTCCAGCACGCATTTGACGGGCGCCCCGCGCCGCGCCGTGCCGTAGGCCGCGTGCAGGCCGCGCACCTCCAGCAGCGGATGCTCGTGCGCGGTCTTCGGGTCGCGCACGGCCGCGGCCGCCGGCTTCGGGGCGATCGCCGCCAGGAGGCTCTTCGTGTAGGGATGGGCGGGTGCGGACAGGATCTGCGCGGTCGGCCCCGATTCGCGGATCTCGCCGTCGCGCAGCACGACGATGCGGTCCGCCATCTGCGCGACGACGGCGAGATCGTGCGACACGTAGACGGCCGTGCTGCCGCGCTCCTTGACCACCTTCTTGAACGCGCGCAGCACCTCGATCTGCGTCGTCACGTCGAGCGCGGTGGTCGGCTCGTCCAGGATCACCAGGGCGGGATCGGTGATCAGGGCCATGGCCGCCATCACGCGCTGCAGCTGCCCGCCCGATACCTGGTGCGGGTAGCGCTGGCCGATCCGATCCGGATCGGGCAATGCCAGCGCGCGGAACAGCTCGACCGCCCTGGCTTCGGCCTCGGCGCGCGGCATCACCTTGTGGATCAGGGCGCTCTCGACAACCTGGTCCATCAGCCGCTTGGACGGGTTGAACGCGGCGGCGGCGCTCTGCGCGATGTACGCCACCGTGTGGCCGCGCAGTCCCGCCAACTGGCTCTCGCTCATCGCCAGCATCCGGTTGCCGGCCACGGTCACGTCGCCGCCGGCCAGGCGGCAGCCGGTGCGGGCATAGCCCATCAGCGCCAGCGCGATGGTGGTCTTGCCGGAGCCGGACTCGCCGATCAGCGCCAGCACCTCGCCCCGTTGAATCGAAAAATCCGCGCCGTGGACGATGGGCACCTCCTCGTCCATGTCGTTGCGCGCCGTGACCCTCAGGCCGGCCACCTTGACGATCGTGTTCGTGTCCATGTCAGCCCTCCCTGCCGCGGCGTTTGCGGCCTGCCAGGCCGTCGATGGCCATGTTGACGGCGATGGTCAGCGTGGCGATGGCGATGGCCGGCATGACGACGGCCGGCGCGCCTTCGGACAGGCCGATGATGTTTTCGCGCACCAGCGACCCCCAGTCCGCATGCGGCGGCTGGATGCCGAGTCCCAGGAACGACAGGCCGCTGAGCAGCAGCACGATGAACAGGAAGCGCAGGCCGAAATCGGCCAGCACGGGCCGGATCATGTTCGGCAGCATTTCGCGGCAAGTGATATAGGCCATGCCCTCGCCGCGCGCCCGCGCCGCCTGCACGTAGTCCATCGCCTGCACGTTCACGGCCAGCGCGCGCGCGATGCGGTAGGCGCCCGGCATGTAGCCGATGCCGGCCGTCAGGATCAGCAGCGGCACCGACGTGCCGAAGCCGGCGACGATGATCAGCGCCAGCAGCTTGTGCGGGATGCTGAGCATGGTGTCGACGATGCGGCTGACGATGGCGTCGAACCAGCCGCCCGCCGCCGCGGCGCACATCGCGAGCACGGTGCCGCCGACGCTGGCCACCAGCACGGCGGCCAGCGCCAGGCCGATCGTGTACGGCGCGCCGTGGAGGATGCGGCTCAGCATGTCGCGGCCGAGGTAGTCGGTGCCGAGCGGATGCAGCGCGCTGAGCGGCGCGAACACGTCGTCGCCGACGCCGCCGGCGTCGTCCGGGGCCAGGTACGGGCCGGCCACGGCCATCAGCAGCCAGAACGCGAAGACGGCGCAGCCGATCAGGCCGGCCAGCGGCAGATGCCGGCGCGGCTTGCGCCGGGCGATGGGAGAAATCACGGAGGTCTTCATTTTCTTAACCTTGGGTTGGAAACGATTGCGCACACGTCCGCCACGGTCAGCAGCACCAGGTAGCCGGCGCAGAACAGCATCGCGCAGGCCTGCACCACGGGCATGTCGCGCATGGTGACGGAATCGACCATCAGGCTCGCGATGCCCGGATAGTTAAAGATCGATTCGATGATGATCACGCCGCCGATCAGGTAGGACAGCGACAGCGCCACCGCGTTGGCGATCGGGCCGATCGCGTTCGGCAGCGCGTGGGACAGCACCATGCGCACTGGACGCACCCCCTTCAGGCGCGCCATCTCGACGTAGGACGCATTGAGCTGGTCGATCACGGCGGCGCGGGTCATGCGCGCCATCTGCGCCACGATCCCGCAGCACAAGGTCATGACCGGCAACGCATAGGCGCGCAGGAACTGGCCCAGGGTGGCGATATCGTCGGTGTGCGACAGCGCGGACAGCCAGCGCAGCTTGACGGCGAACAGCAGCACCGCCAGCGTGGCGATCAGGAACTCCGGCACGGAGACTGTCCACACCGTCGCCACGCTGACGACGCGGTCGAACAGCGAGCCGCGGTACATCGCGGACAGGATGCCGAGCGCCAGCGCGAGCGGCACCGAGACGACGGTGGTGGCCGCCGCCAGCATCAGCGAGTTCGGCAGGCGGCCGCCGATCAGCTCCGTCACCGGCAGGCCGTTCGCCATGGCCACGCCGGGATGGCCGGTCAGCAGCCCGCCCAGCCAGTGCAGGTAGCGCACGTGGGCCGGCAGGTCGAGCCCCAGCTTGGCCCGCAGCGCGGCCACCAGCTCGGGCGTCGCTTCCTGGCCAAGCGCCGCCTGCGCCGCATCGCCCGGCAGCAGGCTGGTGATGGTGAAGATCACCACCGACACCGCCAGCAGCGTCAGCACCCCGACACCCACGCGGTTCAATACCAGTCGTACGGTGGTCCCGTTCATGATCACGCTTCCAGCCAGATCTGGTCGGCGAACATATAGCCCATCATCCCGCCGAGCGGATGGCTGGCGTAGCCCCTGATCTTGTTGCCGAGACCGTCGAGCGAGTGGATGAACATGGGGATGCCGACGCCGCACTGTTCGTGCACGAGCACCTGCATGTCGCCGTACATCTGCTTGCGCCTGGCTTCATCGGTTTCGCCGCGCGCCAGGTCGAGCAGCTGGTCGAACTTCTCGTTCTTCCAGCCCGACACGTTCATCGGCGAATCGGATTTGTAGAACAGCGAGAACATCAGGTCGACCGTCTGGCGCGGATTGATATTCCCGAACGACATCGGGTGCTTGGCCCAGTGGTTCGACCAGTAGCCGTCCGGCGGCATGCGCTTGATGTCGAGGTTGAGGCCGGCCCTCTGCGCCGACAGCTGGATGATCTGGGCCATGTCGACCGAGCCGCCGGCGGCGGTCGAGGCCACGATCGGCAGGGTCTGGCCGGCCATGCCGGATTTCTTCAGGTAGAACTTGGCCTTGTCCAGGTCGAACTTGCGCTGCGGCAGGCCGGCGAAATAGAAGCGGTTGCCGGGCTGCACCGGCTGGTCGTTGGCGATAGTGCCGTAGCCGCGCATTGCCACCTTGCGGATCTGTTCGCGGTCCAGCATGTATTTCATGGCCAGCACGAAGTTCGGGTTCTTCACCGGGCCGAGCTGGTCGCGCATGATGAGGTCGGTGTACAGGCCCGTCTTCGATTCGAACAGCGTGCAACCGGAGCCCGAGAAACTGGCCGCCGAGCGCGGGTTCACGCCGTTGATCAACTGCACGTCGCCCGACAGCAGCGCGTTGACGCGGGCCGCCTCGTCCGGGATCGAAAAATATTCGATCTCGTCCAGGTAAGGCTTGCCCGGCTTCCAGTACTCGTCGTTGCGCACGCCGATCGAGCGCACGCCCGGCCTGAATTCCTTGCACTTGTAGGGCCCGGTGCCGACCGCCGTCGCGAAGTCGGTGGTACCGTCCTTGACGATGGCGAAATGGGACGCGGCCAGCAGCGCCGGCAAGTCGACGTTCGGCGAATTGAGCCTGATCTGCACTTCGAGCGGGCCGGTGGCCTTGATGTCCGCGAACTCGTCGGCCACGGTCTTGACCTTGGAGGCGTTGGCGGGATTCTTGTGGCGCAGCAGCGAGTACACGACGTCCGCGGCACCCAGCGGCTTGCCGTCGTGGAAGCGCACGTCCTTGCGCAGCTTGACGGTCCACAGCGTGCCGTCCTTGCTGTCGACCGATTCGGCCAGCGCCATCTGCGGCGCGAGCTTCGTGTCGATGGTCGTCAGGCAGCTGTAGAACATGTAGTGCCGCACGTAGTCGGCGATGGTGCTGCCCCTGGCGGGATCGAGTGTATCGGCCGTCGATCCGGACCCCATGGCGACCCGGATCCGGCCGCCCTTGCGCGGGGTCTGGGCCAGCGCGGTGCCGGGGAAGGTTAGCAGGCCGCCTGCGGTGGAAGCCAGCATGCCGCCCGCCAGCAGCGTGCGCATCACGTCGCGGCGCGTGGCGCTTGCGGGAACGCCGGCGGCGTCGAATGGTGTGTCGCTCATGATTGTCTCCTTGGTCTTGAAATAATTGTTCAGTGCAGCCAGTCCTGCAGCCGGTAATACACGCCCACCACCGGCAGGAACCAGGGTGTGCCGAAATGCCCGGGCACGGCCGGCCATTCCAGGTGGCGCCACGGGTTCAGTTCGGCGCGGCCGGCCATGACGTCGGCCATCACCTGCCCCATGTGGACCGACATCTGCACGCCGTGTCCGCTGTAGCCCGTCGAGTAGTACATCCCGCAGTGCTCGCCTGCGCGCGGCAGGCGGTCGGCCGTCATGTCGACCAGGCCGCCCCAGCAATAGTCGATGCCGACCCCGCGCAGCGCTGGGAACATCTTTTCCATCGCCGCGCGCAACACGACGCCGCTCTTCCGGTCCGAGCGCGGATTCGACAGCGCGAAGCGCGCCCGCCCGCCGAACAGCAGGCGGTTGTCCGGCGAGATGCGGAAGTAATTGCCGATGTTCCTGGACGTGACGTAGTTGCGGCGCCGCGGCAGCAGGCGGCCGAGCAGCGCCGGATCCAGCGGTTCGGTCGCGATGATGAAGCTGCCCACCGAGATCATGCGGCGGCGGAACCAGGAAAACGGTCCCTGGCGCGAATTGCCGGTCGCCAGCAGCACCTGGCCGGCCTGGACGACGCCGCGGCCGGTGGTGACGCGGAACCCGCCCGCGGGCAGGCGGTCGAGCCCCGTCACCGGGGTGTGTTCATGAATGCGCGCGCCGGCACGGGCGGCGGCCTGGGCCAGGCCGACGCCGAATTTCCCCATGTGCATTTGCGCGCTGGTGTTCTGCAGCAGGCCGCCGTAGAACTGGCTTGATGCGACCTCGTCGCGGATCCGCGCCGCGGACACCATCTCGACGTGCGGGTCGACCTCGCGCCGCAGCACGTCGCAACTGCGCGCCAGCTTGTCGTAGTGCTCCGGCTTGGCCGCCAGCTTGAGCTTGCCGACGCGCGCGAAGTCGCAATCGATGGCTTCCCGCGTGACCAGGCGCTCTACCGTGTCGACCGCGGCGTTGTAGGCCTGGTAGAACGAGCGCGCCGTGTCGACCCCGAGCCGGGCGGCGAGCGCCCCGAAATCGTGCGCGGTGCCGCTGTTGCAATGCCCGCCGTTGCGGCCCGACGCTTCGCCGACGGCGCGGCGCCTCGGTGCTGGTGCTGGAAGC
>NZ_JBKYMO010000098.1:0-14414 GCF_047302915.1 Massilia sp. CT11-108
GGCACTGGCGCTCAGGCGCGGCGCGCCGGCCGGCTGGCCGTCCAGCCGGACACCGGACGGCGACACGTAATGCGCATAAGTCTGGTCGATGTAGGCCAGCGCGCCGTTCAGGCGCCAGATCCGGTTGAGCGTCCACTGCGCGCTCAGCTCGGCGCCCGTCGCGCGCTGGTCGCTGTTGACGACCTGGTAGCTGGGCACGCCGGCGCCGGCATTGGCCGCCACCAGGGTCAGGCTTTGCAGATTGGTGAAGTCGTAATGGAAGATCGACGCCTCGTAGGACAGGCCCAGCGCACGCACCCGCCCCTTGATGCCGATCTCCGTATTCGTCACCAGTTCCTCGTCGTAATAGCCATTCACGCCGAGGGCATCGAAACCGCCGGCCAGATAGCCCTTGCTCCACGAGCCGTACACCATGTGGTCCCGCGTCAGGTGGCGGTCCAGCACGATGCGCGGGCTGAAGTTATTCCAGCTCCTCGATGCCGGGAACGGGCTGGTGCTCGATACGGTGTTGTTGAACTCGACGTTGCGTGCCACCACGGCCTGCAGCGATGCCGCCTGTTGCGGGGTCAGCAGTTTCAGGGCGACCGCGGCCGGAAACAGCTGTGCTTGCTGCATGACGGCGAGGCGAGCGTCGAGCTCGCTTGCGATACGTGGCGGGTTATACCAGCTGAAGCGCTTGTCGTCGTGCGTGAAACGGCCGCCGACCGTCAGGTTGGTGACCGGGCTCACATGCCAGAGCAGGTCGCCATACACGGCATAGGCGCGGTATTCGCCCTTGTCGTGGATGCTCTCGCGCCACGGCAGGCCGGCCAGGCTCAGCCCTTGCAGCGCCGCGTTGCCGGTGGCACGGCCGATGCCCTGGGCCAGGCCAGTCAGCGTGGCATAGGGCGCGCTGCCGGCGGCATGGCGAATCAGCGTGTCCAGCGACAGCGTCGTCAAGTCCACGTGCTGCGTCTGGGTGGCGCGCTCGCGATAGGCACTGACGCCGCCCACCCAGTCGAGCGCGCCGTTCTGTCCGCTCAACTTGAATTCCTGCTGCCAGGTCGAGTTCGATTCGACGTTGCCGATGCCGATATACGCCGCCGGATTCATCGACCCGTCGTTGTCCTGCCAGTTCTGCGTGTTGAAGTGGCGGTAGGCGGTGATGCTGCTCAATGTCGCATGGCGCAGCGGCGTCGTCACACGCAGCGTGAGGCCGTCGAAGGTGCGCGCCTGCGCATTGGGCCCGGCGTCGTTGGCCAGCGGCTGCCTGCGCGGATCGACCCACGCCGCGGGCCCGCCAAAGTCGATCTTCCCGCCCGTGAGGGAAAACACCGGCGGGCCGGACACACGCATCACCCCGTGTTCCCAGCCGAGGATGGCGTCGGTGTCGTCGCGCCGCCAGCGCACGGTGGCGCGCAGGCCGCGCTCGCCATCGTCGCCCATGCGCTGACCATTGAAGGTGTTGCGGACCCAGCCGTTGTCGCGCTGGTCGACCGCCGAGATGCGCAGCGCCAGTCCCTCGGCCAGCGGGGTGTTGTAGAGCAGTTCGGTATGGACCGCCCCACGCGTGCCGACCCGGACCAGTCCACTCGCTTCGGTCCGCTCGACGGGATCGTTGGTGACAATGGAGATGACACCGGCTGCCGCATTGCGTCCGAACAGCGTGCCTTGCGGACCTTTCAGCACTTCGATCCGCTTGACGTCATTGAAGTTCAGCAGCGATCCACCGGTCTTGCCGACATACACGGAGTCGGTGAAGATGCCGACCGGCGAGTCCGTGCCGATGCCGTAATCCTCGGTACCGACGCCACGCAGGAAAATGATCGGACGGGTGGATTGCAGCGGCTCGACCGACAAGCCGGGGACGAACGCGTCCATGTCGGCCAGGTTGACCACGCCGACATCCCTGAGCGCACTGCCGGCCAGCGTCTGCACGGCGATCGGCACGTTCTGGATGTCCTGGCTGCGGCTCTGCGCGGTGACCGTGACCACCGGCATGGCATCCTGCGCGCGACAGGCCTGCGGCACGCCCGCTGCCGCAACGGTCGTGGTCAGTGCAAGCCTGACGGCATGCCGGTTCATCCCCCGACGCAAATTCCGCTGACTCGATTTCATTATTGCCCCGTGAACCATTCGATCAATGCGATATCCTGATCACAACGGCAAACCTTGGCAAGGCCAATCAAGCGCTTTGCTGCATGTTTTTCTCAGGAAGGAGGCGCGTCGCCAGGCAGGTAACCTGGTCGAAAACCGGTTCCGGGGCGGTATCCAGGATGTCGTGGAACTCGAACAGTTCCTGGCGCTTCGATTCGTGGAAAGTCGAACGAGCCGAGATCGATAATATTGTGCTATTAAAACAATTTCCATGGAGCACGTTTAGACACGTAGCCACTTTACGCCACACGAAGTTCGCCTTCCCTCCTTGCTGAAGTCCCAAATTGGGACTATCATGGAGGTGTGCGAATCCTGTCCCTACCTACCCTTCGGACCTTGTACGAACGACCGGAGTATGCCGACTCTAAGGAGCCACTTCTTAACTGGCATGGCCATGTCCTCAAGGCCAAGTGGCAATCCCCGGCGGACGTCAAAGCCGATTTTGGTACTGCGAGCATCCTGAAAGACGGACGCGTGGTCTTCAATATCGCTGGCAACAAGTATCGCCTGGTCAAGTCCATCAACTATCCGTACGGGATCGTTTTCGTCAAGTTCGTCGGCACGCACAAGCAGTACGACGCCATCGATGCACAAACTATCGAGGGACATCATGGACATTAAGCCTATTCGTACCGAAGCAGACTACCAGGCAGCGCTGCGCGAAGTGGAATCGCTCATGACTGCCGAGTTCGGAACGCCGGAAGGCGATCGTCTGGATGTGCTTGCGACACTGGTCGAAGCCTACGAGGCAAAACACTTCCCGATGGAAGCCGCAGACCCGATCGAAGCCATCAAATTCCAGATGGATCAGAAGGGCCTTACCGTCAAGGATCTCGAGCCGATGATTGGCCGGTCCAACAGGGTGTACGAGGTGCTGAACCGGACTCGTCCTTTGACGCTTCCGATGATCTGGCGGCTGCATAAAGGACTTGGTATCCCAGCCGAGGCTCTTATCCAACCGCCCAAAAGCGCTGCTGCTGTTTGACTCACTGTCGCCAGATCGATCTCGACGTGTTGTGACTTAAACAGTTCGGCCCTCCACGAAAGCCGGGGTGCTTCGGCCCCATCCTATGGTAGGTGTGCCTGTCTTGCGTTGCGTAGGAACGTCCTGTTCTCGCACGGTTCCGTGACGGTTCGCGATTGAGGTGCAGATCAACCTCAACAGGGGTGAATCCATGGTGAAGCGGACTAAACAGGACTGAAGCACCGTTTTGCACGGCTACAGGGCTCATGTGAGCCCATCCGCAACGGCCTGCTAGGCCGCCAAAATGCGACTCTAACTACAGCTCGGTCGATGTCAAATTAAATTTGACTAATAGGCGCATTCTTCAAATGAAACTTACATAAAATCAGCGCAGCATGTTTATTATTTGGAGGCGAGGACGGGAGTCGGACCCGTTTAGACGGCTTTGCAGGCCGTTTTGGCCTTCTGGAATCAAGGAGTTAGCTCTGCACCGCACTTTGCACCGCATGAGTTCGTTAGAACATGTCGTGCAAAAGCAGGCGAAAGCCTTTCTCATGCGACCGGCCGAGTCGCGTAATAGAAGCCAACAAGGAGCAACATGGGCAAGAGAAGATGCGACACGGCCGCAGCCAACGCATACCACCTCGCCCGCCTCCCTTCCGGGAAGCACCCCACCCCGAGCACGATGAGCTGATAGCCCGCAGCAAGATAAAACGCGGCAGAAAAACTGCTGTCGGCAAGCGCCGCCAGAAAACCCTGGAATAGCGTCAGGTTCATCGATTGAATTCCATCATGGCCATGGAACATCAGCGAACGGCATGCATGAACATGACCTCGACGCGATCTGCCTTCCTGTCGCAGTGTCTGGCGCGTGCGGCACCATAGAGCATGGAGTCGAACGTGATCCATTTCGGCGTCAGCATATCCTTGCGCGCGACCGTGAAGTTGGCCTCGCCATCGTGGAAAGCCAGAATGGGGGGTATCTCTTTGCCGTCGCCGCCTTGCGGATTGTAGACTTCGAGCTCAACCTTGCCGCTGGCATCGTCGTAGCCAGCGACTGCTTTGCCGGCCAAGGTAAAGCCGCAGCCTAGGCCCTGCTGATGGTAGGTGTAGTCAAACGATGGGACGCCGCGCGTATCAGCCTTCAGGTTTGCGATGCGCAGGTCGTGGCTGATGCCGCCGAGCTTCTCCGCGAAATGCAGGTCTGCGGCGGTGGACGCGTGCGCCCCGCAAGCAGCAAGCAGGCAGGCAACTCGAATGAGTGTCTTCAGCATGGTTGGTCTCGATAGGGTGATGAGGCGCGCTAGCGGGTCTTGCACGCGGTGACCGGGCCGAATACAAACTCCAGCCTACGCCCGAGCTGGCCCACGCCGTACCAGTTCCGGCTGTCCGACACGATAAATTTCGGCGTATTCCCCAGCACGTCGAGCGTCGTTTCGGCACCCGTGGCGGGATCGATCCACACCAATCCCCGCTTGCCGCCCGAACCTGCACAGGACTGGCGGATCGCCAGCAGGCCCTGCCCCGCAGGCGTGAAGGCTTCCACCTTGCAGAACGCGCTTTTATACGTAACCGCGGGAGTGATCGTGCCGCCTGCATCGACCGCGATCAGCGAAGACGTCCCGCGTGACTGCGAGAGCGAGTACGTCGTCGCCTGATAATCGATCGCGGTCGCGATGTTGTCCGAGGCTGTGACCACCTTATGCTGCGGACGCACGCTCCACAGATACCCGCCGCCCAGTTTAATTTTTGAGTTGGCGTAATAGATGGCGAGGTCGTTCTTCGGAACGATTTTCGGGTAGAAGTCGCCGCCGATGTACCATTGGCTCCCGATGGCCCGCACGGCGGCGAATTGCGTATAGCTGCCGTCTTTCATCATGCGCGTATGGAACTCCAGCGATTCGTCTACGGCCGTGACGAACATGCCGTAATACTCGTTGTTCGCGTCCGTATCCTTGCCAAAGCCGATGACGTCCAACTTGCCATCATGCGCCAGCATATCGATGGCAACCCGGCTTTCGGTAGACACCGGAATCGCAGCGCGCTTGAGTTCGTCGCCACTCCTGCTGTACTTGACCACGTAGACGCGGCCCACGTTGTTCGCCATCGCGTGTGCGGTGTCGGCGTTCGCCAGCACATACACGTTGTTGCCGTGGAACCGGCACGCCACGGCGTACACATTGGCCGTCGCGTCGGGAGGAGGCATCTGCCGGGTCCAACCTGCTTTTTTCCGTACCAGGTCCACCAGCGTGACGGTACTATAGACGGCCGCGCCAGGCTCCTTCACGTACGAGGTGACGACGCAGGCCTGTGTGCCGTCCGGCGAGATGGCGATGTTGTTGATGTCGGACGACGCCGTGAGATCGCCGAGCGGAATGCTGCCGGAGCGCGTAAGTTGCCCGCCTTGCGCATGGCCACACGCGATCAACAGGCTCAAGGAGCAGGTGGAAAATCGGTTCATGGCGGCTCCTGTGCACACCGGATTCAACGTCTCGCGGCAGCCGGGTGCACTGCTACCTCCGATATGGTTGCTCGTAGAGACTCTATAAGCGCTTGTGCGCATATGCTAACCAGCGGTGAACGTTGCCTGGGTCGAAATCAGAGCAGCTCCGCAACTCGTCTTATGTCCGTCGTAAGCGACTTGAATCCCATCGATGAGGTGATCAGGATTGCCTTCTACGACCGTACAGTTGTCATGTCCCGGCTTTGGACATGAACATAAATCGCCCACCCGGGCGACCGGAATACCGCCGATGGTATAGTGCTCTGCGGTTACTTTCACCACCTTACCACCGTGGCTGGTTGAATCGCCGAGTCGGATTACGTTAGGCATGAGCAGTATAGATTTGTCGAACTGAATTTACGCACCATACCCTCGGGTGCTTTGACCGGCAGTGGAGTGCTAAGTGAGGCTGTCGTCTGGGCCGGACGCCTTTGGCCGTTGCTGTGCACGATTGTCGTCTGTCGGCTTACCATCAGGTTTCATTTGGTACGCAATCAGGGTCCAGACTGTTGCCACCTCGTGCGTTCGCACATTGCCGCTCAATTTCTGCCAAAGGCTTGGAGCCCCTCGCAACGTCGCAGGAGGCATCAAATCTCCCTGCCTGAAGAATTGCGGCTGAGCGCCTTCGACCGTAGCATGTTCACTACATTGCCAATATCCGGTCTGCGGACAAACCTTCCCTGTGGCGACGAGTTCCCCAAGTGGCACTGCCGGCACGTGAGCGGTGTTGCCGACTTTGTTAACGGTTGACGTTGGACGGAGTCGCAAACTCGTCGAGATCGCCTGCCAGAGCTGTAGAGCGGCTTCATCCGACAGGCTCGAATTGACAGGATTGCCTGGATTCCCCTTGCCTGTCTCGAGCTCGAGCGTGATGTTGGGTGCAAGTACATCCATGCCCTTGCCCGGGCTTTCCCACATGAACGAGTGGGCACTGGTGCCGTTCGACTCCTTCACGCGCACGAGCACTTCGGAGCCCGGTATGCCGTTCAGAGTGCGCGCCTGTTTGCCCAGGTACTTGATGCTGCTGGCGAACTCCATTGCCGTATCGTTCTTCGCATGGCGTGCCAACAAGGACTCCTGGGGCTTGTCCAGCACCGCCGTGTCCAACCGGATTGCGATATCCGGATGCCCCTTGAGGGTCGCGAACATCGTGACGCCTTCGTCAGGTTCCGGAGGCGTCGTGCTGTGGATGATGCCATTCTCTGTACAAAATCCTGGCTCTGCCGGCATGGAGCCTGCAGTCCTCGAGGCGAAGTTCTTTACGAGGTCGTGCACGACCTGCTCATACTTCGGCGAGGCCAGGGATTGCCCTTTGAAGCGATAGAGAAGGTCATCCTTCAGCGCAAACGCTTCGACGGTAATGCCCTCGTCGCCGGTCACGGGCTGCCCGTTCCGCATCCTCGTGACGGCTTTTTCACGACCTGAATACAAGAGCGTCGCCTGCAGGTTGACCCCGTCGACGACCTCGCGCTTTTCCAATGATGGTCTTCCAAGCTCGTTCGTCTCGCCCCCCAACGCCGAGACGCGCTCGGCGATCGCGGCAGCCGCCTTTTGTGCGTCGTATCCCGCCTCCACACTGATCGTGACGCCGTCGACGCGCGCATCGGTAAAGGTGACTTCCGCGTCGGCCGGGAGGTCAACCATCAGTCTGCCAACACATACTGTTTTCGTTTGTTGCATCATTTGTTGTGCCGTCCTTGATTGCTGGCGTTGCGGGGGCGTCTTGCTGGCGACAAGAACTGCCACAAACAGTCCTGCCACGACGATGAACGTGTACCGCGTACGCTTTCCGATCTTCACTTAGCCTCCTGCACGATCTTGCAGATCAGATGGTGGGTCAGACTGAGCATGTGCTTGTTTGCATAACTACCCTGGTGGTCATAGCCAGTGGTGCGAAAAATGCGCCGTACTTTGCCACGTGGCCCGTCGCCAGACTGCTGCGAAACGGTACCGTCGCCGGACGTATCCTGGTCGCCTGGCGTGAACAATATTTCCCATACCGGCAGTTTATAAACCTCAGGCATTTGGATGAACCGGTTTTCGGTTTGCAGCGCCACCATCGGTTTGCCGGCAGGGAGCAGGCTCTTGACGGGATCGGTCAGCGCGCGTTGCTCGTCGGTTACCCAGCGGAACTTGCCAAATGAAGGTTTATCCTCGTCCGCGCCGTAATACGCATAAGTATTCGGGTGATAGTACGTGTCGAGTAGCTTCGTATGGAATTTCTCGGCCTGGGCCACCGCCTTGTCGCATGCACCTTTTACTCCGTCCTTGATCTTGCGATATTTACCAGCAGGATCCGCCAGACTGGGATCGATCAGGCGGAACCACGCGTCATAGTCACGGTACATGTCGCAAACGTTGCTGTGCTGGAGCGCGGCGACGTCTACGATGGTACCGTCCGGCTTTCTGACAGATGCGAACAGCCATGGCGACGGGTAGAGGTGGTTGGGGAGGAGTTCGAGAGGCCCGCATGCTGTAGCCATCGACGGCGTGGTCTTTTCGGGCGTGTCGCCTGCAATGGTCGCGAAACCCTTCATCGTATTACGGTCGTTCCAGCCTGCACCTGGCGCCGATTGTTCCGTTCCGCTGACGATGCGGCGATAGGCCAGTGGTGCGCCGAGCGCAGGCATGACGCCATGAACGACCCCGAGGATCTGGTCGGGAATCAGTTTGGCACATGCCCTTCCGACGAGGCCCCCCATCGAATGGGTAACGATGATGACCTGCTTGCATTCGTGCTTCCGGTCGGCCCAGAACTTGATAATCTCGAGGACCCGGTTCTTGAGCCGCTCGGCCGAGAATTCGTTCGAACGAACCCAGTTATATCCGCACGCGTAGACCGGATACTGGTACTGCGCGAATTTCTCCAACTCCTCTTCGGTCAACGGGGCGAGATCGGCGGCATTCCAGGAGGCTCGATCGTACTTCATGACCTTGTCCCAATAAGGACGCGGCTGGCGCTTCCTATTCGGGACGCCCGGAAGAAACGTGCTGTTCAGATTGGTTTGCAACGCAGCCAGCAAGGGGCCGTAGCTGTCCGCGTGGACCTCTCCCCACCAGCGTGTGCGCAGGTGCTCGATTGTGATGCCCTCGGCGCCGTCGGGCAGCGTCACCTGGCCAGAATCGTCCACTTCGAGTGTGTCGCCGTCCAGTATGCGCTGACGTTGCGCTGGGTTACGGTCCTTCCATACCAGCAAAGCCTTCACCTTCTCGGTCAGCCCGTTCGGCGGTCGCCACGCTGGGCTACCCGCCGACAATTCCCCATTCTGGGGCTGCTTTTTGTTCGTTGTCGCGCGCAGGTTGCTGCCCATGATACCGGGTACGACGATAACGGGAATCACCTTGCTTGACGGAATAGCGATGCCACCGATCGTGGTCATTGCCTCGGGCGTGAGTACGCTCATGCCCTTGAGAATGCCGTCATCGCCGACAATCGGGTCAGGGAGACGGCGGAATGGTTCTGTCATGACTGTTGTTTGATTTCGATTGATTACGACGCATCGCCATGTGGCTCGATAAAGATCTGCACTTCGCCCATGGACGTCGATCGCATCAGTTCAGTGCGTCCCTCAGCGTCGGTCTTTCCTGAGATTTCCTGGCCGTCGGACAGGATGGCGCGGTAGCTCCGGCGTGCTACCGGCAAGCCGGACTGCTGGTCGAACAGGACGATCCGTTCGTTGGTCCTGATGTCACTGGTCGGCAGCGTCATCGCCGCGACCGAGCCGCCACCGCCGGTCACATGGGCGAATTTGGCAGACTTGATCGTGTGGTTCGCACTGCACTGGTGCACGATCTCGTCATTGCCGAGGTCGACCTGCGCCCCCTTGGCGACCACGCGTACCTTCGGCGCCTGCAGCACGATTTCGTCGGCGGCACTCAGGACGATCCGTTTCGCGGACGTGATTTCGATATCGTCCTTGTGGGTCTGGATTTCCATCTTGCCGGACGCGGCGACCAGTTTCATGCCGAGCTTGTGAGCAAACATGCTGACGGTCTGGGCTGCGCGCACCAGGAACGTACTGCCTGTACTCACCTGGGTCGTGCCCACACTGATGAGGTCAATCTGGCTTTGCGCGCCCACCAGTACGTTGTCCTGGCTACCGATGGCGACGCCCGCCGGGGCGCTGACGGCGACCATCGGCATTCTGCCGCCGGTACCATCCGGGTCGACATTGGTACCGGCCTCCCATTCGTTGAGCCGCTTGACGAGGTCCTTGAGCTTCGCGGCCGGTGTCGGATCCGCATGGTGCGTCTCAGCTAACTGCGACAGTTGCTGCTGGACGCTCTGGAGCACCTCGGTCAGCCCCAACAGCGCCTCCCGCTGCAGCAACGCGCCGTCAGCACTGCGCTGGCCGTCCGCACTGATGAACACGCCGGATTTACCGCGTACGGATACGGCGCCGTCCGAACGCAGTTCGGCGCCCTCTCCGCGGGCGCCGCCGTGTCCGTTCTGGCGCGGGTGAGTCAGCCATCCGAGGTTCAGCTGGCTATGACCATGTTCGCTCGCGAGCTGGCTGCTGATCTCTCCGGGCGTGTCGTCGAACCGTAGCTGGTTGTAGCGCATGCCCTTGACTTCCTTGCTCTTGATGCCGGCAAGGAAGCGGTTTCCGGGCAATTCCCCGACGTGACTGAAGGCCGGCGGCAAGGGCCTGCCATACATGCTGCCCACGACGACCGGCTTGTCCGGGTCGCCGCCGAGGAAGTCCACCAGCACCTCGTCCCCGACGCGCGGCAAATGCATGCTGCCCCATTTATCGCTCGCCCAAAAGCTGGCGACACGCACCCAAGCCGAGTCGCGATCGCTGTTCGAGGCACCGGGACCGGACCCGTGGTCTTGTTCGCGCGTTCCGAGAAAACGCAGCTTGACGCGGCCCATCGCATCGCAATGCACCTCTTCGCCAGGGGGGCCGACAACGACGGCACTTTGCAACGTCACGCGCGGCAGGTCCGTGCGCGGATCGAATGCAGGAACGATGGGAATACCGCGCCGCACGCACGAGAACCGGTTCGTGTAGCGCATCTCGCGTCGTTCACTCGCACCGAAAAGTTCGGACGCGGCACGCCCGTTTTCCCAGCCATTCACGGCAAACAGGCGCTGCACAACTTCATCGGCCGTCGTCGGTAAATTATTTTCCGCGCTGACCCATAATTCCGTCAGCACGAATTCGCGCTCGTCTTCCGGATGCGAATCGATCTCAGGATGCCCATCCAGACTGAACTACTCTCCGACACACAAGTCACGCACACCGCCTTCGCCATGGAAACACTTTGATTCGTATTCGTGCCTCTGGATACGCAGTTCTCCGAGCCGCTTGTAATCTGCAACATCATCGCCCGCATGCGGGGGATCGACGAGGTAGTCGTCTAAGCTAAAGGCGAACTGGGTGCCGACTTCGCCGAGGCGCATCACGGTCGGTGCCTGGACGGACATCAATGCGCCTGTCTTGTAGTCCCAGCTCTGCCGGCTGACGCTGCCACTCCTCAGCGTTCGCGTTGCGCTCCAGTGATAAATGCTGTCGGACGTCAGCGTGGCGAGGTCATTGTCGAATCGGATTGCGCCCGCTTCATTGCGGCCGAGGACGTACGGAGAATCGAACAGGACCAGCGTGTGCGCCGGCGTCCGGTCGGTGCCGGTTTCGCTTGCAGCACCCGGGCGGATAAACCAGGAAATACCGCGCCGTTTCCACAACCGGCGTAAAAATGCAGCATCCGATTCGTTGTGCTGCATTGTGAATTCACGGGAGGGATAAGCGTTGCCTACGCCGGAAAAATCGATATCCAGCACCCTTGCCAGCACTGGATTCATCGCCCGCCATTCGTTGATCAAGGCTGCGGACAAATCGATCTCATTGACATTGCGGAAAACACGTGTGTTCACCCGCTGCTCCATCAATGCCAGTGAATCCCGAACAACGAGGTGATAAGTGGCAAGTCCGCCATCACTCTGCCCCGCCGCCGCTTCCGCCACGATGCCGCAAACGGAACGCAATTGTCCGCGATCGGTGACGAATTGCAGCTCGATCGGCAGGGCAATTAAATCTTTGAGAGGTAACGTGGCGTGCGACGATACGCAATAAAGCCGATATTCCAGGCCGCCGCACAACTGTTCGTGCCCATCTGCTTTTTTAACGAGCAGAACATCGTCAAAAACGTTTTCCGGGCCGGCAAGTCTCAGACGGATGGGGCGATGTGCTTCGCTCAAACCCGACACTAAATTACCCAACTCGTTGAAAAGCGACCTACCTGTTCCGTCGAGGCTCTCGAACATATATTCCCGCAAACAATTGTTGAGTGACAATAACTGGGAAACGATCTGCTGCAGTGGCAGCGGAAATGATTGTTACGTCACGCGGGCGTACGATATCACAACAGAATGTGGGGATTTCTCTCGGAAATTCACAGTTCGCAAGACGCAAACGATCCGGCGGAACCGGGCAACGGCCAGTCAGGTGCAACCGTTTTCGAGCAAATGAGGATGGGGAAAACGTTCTTATGCGACCGGCCGAGTCGCGTAGTAAAAGCCGGCAAGCAGGAACATAGATGTCTAGACTCGTGGGATCATGTACCCATCCGTAGCTGGCCGCTCTTCAAGGCCAGGAACGTTTTGCGTACACCGTTCCAATCCGATCTTTCACTGGCGACACGATGGCCCAGGTACTGCACAGCCAAGCTCGCACCACCCACCTGATCCGTGAGGAAATCAGGAACTCAAGGCTGCCGCAAGCAAAATTGGCCAGGCTGTGCAACGTCTCCCGCCAGACCATCCGGAAATGGCAAGATCGGGATTCCTCGGAAGACAAGTCGCACGCGCCCATCAAGATGTACACAACTCTGTCTCCCGAACAGGAGCTCATCGTTGTGGAGCTACGTAAGACTCTCCTGCTACCGACGGACGACCTGCTGGCGGTCACACGCGAGTTCATCAATCCCGCAGTCTCGCGTGCCGGCCTCGGGCGCTGCCTGCGCCGCCACGGCGTCTCCGACCTGCGCGACCTGGTCGAGCAGGAAGGCGCTGCCCCGGCTACGAAGAAGACCTTCAAGGACTACGAGCCGGGCTTCGTGCACATTGACATCAAGTACCTGCCGCAGATGCCGGACGAAACGGCAAGGCGCTATCTGTTTGCTGCCATCGACCGCGCCACGCGCTGGGTTTTCGTCGAACTGTATGCCGATCAAACCGACGGCAGCAGTGTCGATTTCCTCACCAAGGTCCAGCATGCCTGCCCGGTCAAGATCGTCAAACTGCTGACCGACAACGGCAGCCAGTTCACCGACCGCTTCACGGCCGGCGGCAAAAAGAAGGAGCCCAGCGGTTCGCACGTGTTCGATCGGCTGTGCAAACAGTTCGACATCGAGCACCGCCTCATCCCACCTCGCCACCCGCAGACCAACGGCATGGTGGAGCGCTTCAATGGCCGCATCAGCGACATCGTCAACCAGACCCGTTTGGGCTCAGCTGCCGAACTGGAATCGACGCTGCGCAATTACGTCAAGATCTACAACCACAGCATTCCGCAGCGAGCGCTCAAGCATAAAACACCCATTCAGGCACTCAAGGAATGGAATGAAAAACGCCCTGAATTATTCAGGAAACGCGTCTATAACCAGCCGGGTCTTGACAACCCATGGCGGCGCCAGCATCGCTGCTGTTGACGGCGTTGAACTTGCTGCCATCGATGGCGACCACCCAGCTGCCGGCACAATACAACGAACTGGCGGCAAACATCGCGACGGAAGTTCGCTGTCGCCATGAAGTCGGGGCTCAAGCGCTGCATCAGCCACATCAATTCGATGTTGCGCTGGGCTTCATCCGCAGATGTGCGTCGATTTAGGAAAAGCCTTCTCGAGTATCGCCAGAGGCGACGCACACGACATCGGCCGACAACACTTTGCCTTCATCAGCTGCCTTGCCGATCAGCATGTGAATCGCACGCTGGCTGGGCGTGGTTTGACGTCGTCCGGAAGGCACCTGCAATGCCCCACAGCGCAAGATATGCATTCGATAATACATTTTCTAATGTCGAAGGTTTGCTATGCGCCGGCGTCAACTACACGATGCGGCAAGCCTTAATTCGTCGTGAATTGCTGACGTAGATCAGCGCCAATGCGCTGATCTGACAGAATGCTGGAGGCGAGGACGGGAGTCGAACCCGTCTAGACGGCTTTGCAGGCCGTTTTCGCTCTTAGGAATCAAAGGGTTAGCTCTGCACCACACTTTGCACCACATGAGTTCGTCGCATTCGAGGTGCAGAGCCCCAGGCGTGGCTTCGGCCTGCGCTTCGTTCGCGACTTGCTTGGCAAGCTGCTTGGCGGCTTGAACTGCAAGCGTCTACGATCCCTGCTTCGACACCGCCAACGCGACATTCACGCAGCAATTACGGCTCGACTATTACTCTAGACCAGAGCAGGGTCGATCGGATCGCGCCGGTAAAACGTAAGGTCCGGGCAAGGCATACATACCTAATCCCTACCTCGATCAGTGTCTGTAGTCTTAGAGAGCCGACCTCTGCCATCTTGTTCAGCACGATTCTATGCTCCACCGCGACTGGTCCAGTCTGTCACATCATGAGTTCGGCCGGCGAACGGAGTTAGGGGCCAAACGGCTCAGCGATGGGCAAGCTGCCGCCCGGTCGAGCATCTTGATCATCGTTCCGCGTACCCGCAGCACAGCCGTATGTAATTGCGGAGGCATCGGCCTTCCTAATCTAGCGCGCCAGGCCGAGTTCGCCATTCGCCACCCGCGCCTGGCGCCCCGCTTTGTCGGCCCGCCGCGCCATGCTCTGCAGGTCGAGCGGGCGCGTGAGCCGGTGG
>NZ_JBKYMO010000099.1:0-14367 GCF_047302915.1 Massilia sp. CT11-108
GCAAACCGGCGCAGCCGCTCCGGCAGGCCGGCGCACAAGGCCGCCAGCGGGCCGTCGCCGCCCTTGTCCATCTGCGCGCGGATGTCGGCGAGGGAATAGCCGAGCATGTCGTCGACGCCCGGGCTGACATACGCCGGCAGGCCGGTGGTGCAATCGAGGATGAAGGCCAGGTCACCGCCCAGTTCGGCAATCGTGCGAAAGGCGTCCGCCGTGGAGATGTCCGCCGAGACGGGTGCGCTGCGCGTCATGATGGCCTTAATAAGAATGATTCCGGACAATAAGTATAGTGCCCGATATATCGCTTTGCATAGATAACCGACCCCGGCCGTTGCGTCGAACACGCATATTCAATATATGCATGCGCAAATAAAAAGGGCAAGCCGCCCTGGCTTGCCCTTTGAATACGACGCTACCGCGCTTACTCGTCCAGCGGCGCGAAGATCGCCTGCAGGTCTTCCTGCGTGAGCGCCATCTTCTGCGATTCGCCTTCGGCCAGGATCGACGCCGCCAGCTCCGATTTCTTTTGCTGCAGCAACTGGATCTTTTCTTCCAGCGTGCCCTTCGCGATGAGCTTGTAGACGAACACGGGTTTGTCCTGCCCGATGCGCCATGCACGGTCCGTCGCCTGGTTCTCGGCCGCCGGGTTCCACCACGGGTCGTAGTGGATGACCGTGTCGGCCGCGGTCAGGTTCAGGCCGACGCCGCCGGCCTTGAGGCTGATCAGGAAGATCGGCACGGCGCCCTGCTGGAATGCCGCCACCTGCGCGGAACGGTCGCGCGTCTCGCCGGTGAGAATCGCGTACGGGATCTTGCGCGCATCGAGTTCCTCTTCGATGAGGCCCAGCATGCTCGTGAACTGCGAGAACACGAGGATCTTGCGGCCTTCTCCCAGCAGGTCGTCGACCATCTGCATCAGGTCCGTCAGCTTGGCCGACACGGCCGCCGTGTTCTTCTTGCCCGGCATGGCTTTCACCAGGCGCGGGTCGCAGCAGACCTGGCGCAGTTTCAGCAGCGCTTCCAGGATGACGATCTGGCTGCGCGCCACGCCCTTGCGGTCGATCTCCTCGCGCACCTTCTTGTCCATCGCCAGGCGCACGGTCTCGTACAGGTCGCGCTGCGGGCCCGTGATCTCGATGCGGCGGATCATCTCCGTCTTTTCCGGCAGCTCTTTCGCCACGTGGTCCTTCGTGCGGCGCAGCAGGAACGGCTTGATGCGGCGGTTCAGCAGCATGCGGCGCACCGGGTCGTCCTGGCGCTCGATCGGGTGACGGAATTGCGTGTTGAACGTCTTCTCGTCGCCAAGCAGGCCCGGCAGCAGGAAGTGGAATTGCGACCACAGCTCGCCCAGGTGGTTTTCCAGCGGCGTGCCGGACAGGCACAGGCGGTGGCGCGCATTCAGCGAGCCGGCCGTCTGCGCCGCCTTCGAGCGCGTGTTCTTGATGTAGTGCGATTCGTCGAGGATCACGAGGTGGTACTCGTGCTCGCGCAGCTTTTCCTCGTCGCGCGGCAGCAGCGCGTACGTCGTCAGCACGATGTCGGCGCCATCGATCTGGTCGAACAGATCCATGCGCTCCTTGCCCTGCAACAGCAGCACCTTCAGGTCCGGGGCGAAGCGCGCGGCTTCTTCCATCCAGTTCGTCATGAGGCTCGTCGGCGCGATGACCAGCGCCGGGTTCGTGAGGCGGCCCGCTTCCTTTTCCGTCAGGATGTGGGCGATCGTTTGCACGGTTTTACCGAGACCCATGTCGTCGGCGAGAATGCCGCCCAGGTCGTATTCGCGCAGGAATTGCATCCACGCGAGACCGTCCAGCTGGTAATCGCGCAGCGTGGCCTGCAGGCCCTTCGGCGCATCGACTTTTTTGACCTTGCCGAACTGGCTCAGCTTGCGGCCCGTTTCGCGCAGGCGCTCGCCGCCCGTCCAGGTCAGTTCGGTGCCTTTGGCGAGTTCTTCCAGGCGCGCCGCATCGAGCGTCGACAGGCGAACCTTGTTCTTGATCTTGTCGTTGAAATACAGCTCGCCCAGGGTCGACAGGATGGGCTTCACGCGGCCCCACGGCAGCGCCACGCGCACGCCATCGGGCAGGGTCGCCAGCATCTGGTCGGCTTCCGCGTGCGCGGCCAGCACGTCCGGATTGAAGTCCAGCGGCGCCGTGCGAATGAGTTGCACCAGCACGGGCAGCAGCGGCACGCGCTTGCGGTTGACGACGATGCCCAGCTCCAGCTCGAACCACGCGTTGCCGGCCTCGGGCGGTTCGTCGATGTCGGCATACCACTCTTCGACCGGCACGACGTCGTAGCGGTATTTCGGCGACTTCTGCACGTGCCAGCCGAGGTCGGACAGCGCGTCGAGGTCGTTTTCGGCAAAGCGCAGCCAGTGCGCCTGGCCATCCAGCAGCAGCGCGCCGGACAGGGCCGACAGCGGCGGCGTGGCCGGCTTGCGGAAGCCCAGCTTGTTCAGGGTGTCCAGTGCGGCCGCCTCCAGCACTTCGTCGCGCTCGATGACTTCGGTGACGTCGCCGATCTGGCGCACGACGCGCTGGGCCGGGTCGAACGAGATGCGCTGGCCGTCGTAGTCGAACGACAGCACGGCGAAGTCCTGCCAGCGCTGGCCGTTACCCTCGGCCTGCGGGATGGCGTCCAGCAGCAGGTGAGGCTGCGGTTTCACATCGGTGCGGATGCGCTGCGTGAGCGGCTGCGGCAGCGGCATCAGCTGTTGCAGGCCATGTGCCAGCAGCAGTTGCGACACGCGTTTCTTGTCGTTGCCGGCCAGCGCCGGCGCCTGCGACACGAGTGCCTGCAGGTCGGCCAGCGAGATGTCGATGCCGCCGCGGTTCAGGTCCAGCGGGCCGCACGACAGGTTGTCGATGTACCACGGCGGATCCGTCGGCAGCATGTAGTCGACGAGGTCGGCGCCGGGATGCGTCGCGCCCTTGGCCGGCTCCACCGACCAGCCGAGCTTGGCCGCGCGGCCTTCGTCGCGCCACGTGAGATTGGCCTTGCGCACAGGCCCCGCCTGCAGCGGATACAGCAGGCCATTGGTCATGTCGGACCACGAGTTCGCCCACAGCAGTTTCCCTTGCGCGAGCAATTGCTGCAGCAGGATGGCGCCGACCTTGCCCTTGGGCTCGGTCGCGCTCGTGCTCTGGTTGGAGCCGCTGCGCATGGCGATGAAGAAACGCACCAGGTCCTCGTCCTCGCCTTCGAGGTACGCGGGCGGCGCCGACAGCAGCGAGAACACTTCGCTCACCGGGCTGGCCGCGGCCACGTCGCCGTTCGGACGCAGGCGCGCCTTGCACAGGCAGACCGCGACGTGACGGCCGCCGCTGGTCGGGGCCATGACATAAACGAATTTGTACTGGACGGCCTTGGGGTCAGTGACTTCCGCGGTCAGCTTCGGCTGGGGATGTGCTGCCGCCTCGACCCTTTGCAGCCAGCTTAACACCGGTGCGGGCAGGGCCGGAGCGCGTGCAGGTGCTCGAGCCGGCGGTGCGTCGCTGGTGTCGTCGCGATGAAAATCAACTGTGTGCATGGGTCTCACGAGTCTTTAATTTGAAAAAACAACAATTCCTATTATCTGTCATGCGACCCGAACAGCTTTGTTAAGGATCGCACGTAGCGGGTAAAACTTTACGAGACGAAAAGAGTAGAAGTTACACTCTGGCGCCTCGCTTTGCCAGCCCCCATCACGCATTTTTTTGCGGGTGCGTCATGACACGAGGCGCCAGTCCGGCGCACTCAGGTGCTTCATGAAGAACTCGGCCAGGGCTTCCACCTTGGCCGGCCGTGTGCGTGCCGATGGCGTGACGAAGTACAGGCCACCTCGCGCCATCTGCCAGCCCTCCAGTATGGGGACAAGCCGCCCGGCGCGCACGTGATCTGCCGCAATAAATTCGGGGAACTCGGCAATCGCCAGGCCGTCTAATACGGTGGGCAGGAGCGCATCCGAATTCGTCACCCGCAGCGGACCCTCCGGCTTGATGGCGACTTCCTCCCCGGCCTCGTTGGTGAAGCGCCACACGTCGACGCGCGCGCGATAGGTATAGCCGAGGCAAGGATGGTCCACGAGTTCGGACGGATGCCGCGGCGTTCCCCGCGTTGCCAGATACTCGGGCGAGGCCACGATGACCTGCGCCACCGGACACAGCTTGCGCGCCACCAGCGACGAATCGGGCAGCACGGCGATGCGCAGGGCGGCATCGAAGCCCTGCCCCACGAGGTCGACGGTGGCGTCGGACAGGTGCAGGTCGATCTGCACGTCGGGATATTCGCGGAAGAACGCGGGCATCAGCGGCGCGACCCAACGCACCCCGAACGACATCGGCACGGCCAGCCGCACGAGCCCGCGCGGCCGCGCCGACATCTCGCGCGCGGCATGTTCCGCCTCTTCGGCTTCGCGATAAATCTTCAATGCGCTGTCCGCGATGGTGCGGCCGAATTCCGTCAGCGCCAGCTGGCGCGACGTCCGGTTCAACAGCCGCGCACCGAGCCGCTCCTCGAGCCGCGCGACGGCCCGCGACACGGTCGCCACCGACACCCCGAGCGCACGCGCGGCCCCGGCGAACGAGCGTTCCTCGGCCACCTTGGCGAACATCGCGAGACCTTCGAAATCGGGCAACAGGGACATCGTTCGTCGTCGGCGGGGAACCGATGAGTTATCGAACCCGACATGTTACGGCATCCCGGCGCCGATGCCTATCGGCCTTCCGAAGTATGCACGACAAAAATGCAAAGATAGTTTGCGATCAGTGCTATTTTAATGTGGAGTTTACCTCGGTACGATGGTTTCCGTCGACTTCGACATCAACCAAACGGAGAACATCATGACTGCCAAACTCGCCAACAAAATCGCTCTCGTCACCGGCGCCACCAGCGGCATCGGCCTGGCCACCGCCCAACGCTTCGCCCTCGAAGGCGCGCAGGTGATCGTCACCGGCCGCCGCCAGGCTGAACTGGACGCCGCGGTAAACAGCATCGGCCACGACGCGATCGGATTACGCGTCGACTCCAGCGACCTGACCGCGCTGGATGGCCTGTATGAAGAGATCCGCGCCCGCTTCGGCCGCCTGGACGTCCTGCACGCCAATGCCGGCGGCGGCTCGATGCTCCCGCTGGGTGAAATCACGGAAGAACAGTTCGACGACACCTTCGGCCGCAACGTGAAAGGCACGCTGTTCACCGTGCAGAAAGCGCTGCCGCTGCTGTCGAAAGGCGCCTCGGTGATCCTGACCGGCTCGACGGCCGGCAGCTCCGGCACCCCGGCGTTCAGCGTCTACGCCGCCAGCAAGGCCGCCGTGCGCGCTTTCGCCCGCAACTGGATCCTGGACCTGAAGGACCGCGGCATCCGCGTCAACACGATCAGCCCGGGCGCCACCCGCACCGCCGGCCTCGTCGAACTGGCCGGCAACGACGCCGCCGCGCAACAGGGCCTCGTCGACTACCTGGCCGCGCAGATCCCGCTGGGCCGCGTCGGCGAGCCGGACGAGATCGCGAAAGCCGCCGTATTCCTCGCGTCCGACGATGCCAGCTTCGTCAACGGCGCCGAGCTGTTCGTCGATGGTGGCCAGGCGCAGATCTGATGCTTGACCGGCTATCGTCCGTCGCCGCCGGCCTTGCCGGCACGCTTGTCCGGCCAGACGGCGGCGCCGATCCCGCACACGACGCCCACGAAGATGGCACGCCCCCAGTCGAAGACGTGGGCGCTGCCCAGCCAGCGCGTGTAGACCAGCGTGACCAGCATTCCTCTCTGGCAAGTTCACGCTTTCCCACGCCACCGTAGATCGTCGTGCCTGTCAAGACTGGCGCATCGCCCGCGATTGCGTATCATTGCCCGTTCGATTCACCGACTGACCCGAACTCATGCTCCCTTCGATCGAACAACGCCTCGCTCAAGAACTGTCCGCCAAACCGGCACAGGTGGCCGCCGCCATCGCCCTGCTCGACGAAGGCGCGACCGTCCCCTTCATCGCCCGCTACCGCAAGGAAGCCACGGGCGGCCTCGACGACATCCAGCTGCGCCTGCTGGAAGAACGCCTGCGCTACCTGCGCGAACTGGAAGACCGCCGCGCCGCGATCATCTCGTCCATCACGGAACAGAACAAGATGACGCCGGAGCTGCTGCAGGCGATCTCGCTGGCGGAAGACAAGACGCGGCTGGAAGACCTGTACCTGCCGTACAAGCAGAAGCGCCGCACGAAGGCCCAGATCGCGATCGAGGCCGGCCTGAAGCCGCTGGCCGACGACCTTCTCGACGACCCGGCGCGCGATCCGGAGGCCGAAGCCGCGAAATACCTGCGTGAAGGATTCACCAACGCGGACGGCGTCGCGAACCCCGGCGTGGCCGACACGAAGGCCGCGCTGGACGGCGCGCGCCAGATCCTGATGGAGCGCTTCGCGGAAGACGCGGAACTGCTGCAATCGCTGCGCGAATACGTGCAGGAACACGGCGTCGTCGAATCGAAGGTCGTCGACGGCAAGCAGGAAGAAGGCGAGAAATTCGCCGACTATTTCGATTACTCGGAAACGCTGGCGACCGTGCCGTCGCACCGCGCGCTGGCGCTGATGCGCGGCCGCCGCGAGGGTATATTGGACGTGACCTTGCGCCTCGATTCCGAGCCGGAAAAACCAAAATGGGACGCGCCGCACAACCCGTGCGAAAGCCGCATCGCCGCGCGCTTCGGCATCAAGGGCGCGGGCCGTCCGGCCGACAAATGGCTGCTCGACACGGCGCGCTGGACGTGGCGTGTAAAAAGCTTCATGTACATCGAGACGGAGCTGATGGGGCTTCTCCGCGAAAAGGCGGAAGGCGATGCGATCCAGGTCTTCGCGCGCAACCTGAAGGACCTGCTGCTCGCGGCACCCGCGGGCCCGCGCGCGACGATGGGCCTCGACCCGGGCCTGCGCACGGGCGTGAAAGTCGCCGTCGTCGACGCGACCGGCAAGGTGGTCGACACGTCGACCATCTACCCGCACGCGCCGCGCAACGACTGGGACGGTTCGCTGCACACGCTGGCCAGGCTCGCCGCGAAGCACAACGTGTCCCTGATCTCGATCGGCAACGGCACGGCATCGCGCGAGACCGATAAACTCGCGCAGGACCTGATCAAGCAGAACCCGGAGCTGAAGCTGACGAAGATCGTCGTGTCGGAAGCCGGCGCGTCGGTGTACTCGGCGTCGGAATTCGCGTCGCGCGAACTGCCGGAACTGGACGTGTCGCTGCGCGGCGCCGTCTCGATCGCGCGCCGCCTGCAGGATCCGCTCGCGGAACTGGTGAAGATCGATCCGAAATCGATCGGCGTGGGCCAGTACCAGCACGACGTGTCGCAGACGCAGCTCGCGCGCCAGCTCGACGCCGTCGTCGAGGATTGCGTGAACGCGGTCGGCGTGGACGTCAACACGGCATCGGCGCCGCTGCTCGCGCGCGTGTCGGGCCTGTCGAGCAGCGTCGCGCAGAGCATCGTCAACTACCGCGACCAGCAAGGCGCGTTCGCGTCGCGCGCGGCGCTGAAGAAGGTGCCGCGCCTGGGCGACAAGACGTTCGAACTGGCGGCGGGTTTTCTCCGCATCGTGAACGGCGACAATCCGCTGGACGCGTCGGCCGTGCACCCGGAATCGTACCCGGTCGTCGAGAAGATCCTGGCCGATATCCAGAAGGACATCAAATCGGTGATCGGCGACAGCGCGCTGGTCAAACGCCTGAATCCGGCGAAGTATGCGGATGACAAATTCGGCGTGCCGACCGTGACCGATATTTTGAAGGAGCTGGAAAAGCCGGGCCGCGATCCGCGTCCGGAATTCACGACGGCCACGTTCAAGGAAGGCGTCGAGGAGATCTCGGACCTGCGTCCGGACATGATCCTGGAAGGCGTCGTGACCAACGTGGCGGCGTTCGGCGCATTCGTCGACATCGGCGTGCACCAGGATGGCCTCGTGCACATCTCGGCGCTGTCGAACACGTTCGTGAAGGATCCGCACACGGTCGTCAAGGCGGGCCAGGTCGTGAAGGTGAAAGTGCTGGAAGTGGACGTCAAGCGCAAGCGCATCGCGCTCACGATGCGTTTGTCGGACAGCGCGCCGCAGGCGGGGTCGCAACCCCAGCAGCGTGCGGATCGCGATGACCGCAAGCGCATGGCGGATCACCAGAATAAGCACCAGAAACAGGAGCGTTCGGCGCCAGGCGGCGGCGCGATGGCGGCGGCGTTTGCCAAGTTGAAGCGTTGAAGCGACGGCCGGGACGCCCGTCCCGGTTTTCTTATAAAATGCCGTCATCCACTCAAATTCTCACCAAAGGCAGAACCAAATGAGCGACGTACAATCCTGGATCAAAGAGACCGTGACCGCCACGCCCGTCGTGCTGTTCATGAAGGGCACCGCCCAGTTCCCGCAATGCGGTTTTTCGGGCCGCGCGATCCAAATCCTGAAGGCTTGCGGCGTCGATAACATCGCCACCGTCAACGTGCTGGAAGACGCGGAAGTCCGCCAGGGCATCAAGGAATACTCGAACTGGCCGACCATTCCGCAGCTGTACGTGAACGGCGAATTCGTCGGCGGTTCGGACATCATGACGGAAATGTACGAGTCCGGCGAACTGCAGGCCCTGCTCAAGAAGAATGGCTGATCCCGGCCCGCGCCGGATCGTCGTCGCCATCACCGGCGCGACCGGCGCGATCTATGGCGTGCAGCTGCTGCGGCGGCTGGCCGCCGTACCCGGCGTCGAGACGCACCTCGTCATTTCCGACGCCGCCACCCTCACCCTGCACCAGGAAGTCGGCCTGCAACGGCGCGACGTGGAAGCGCTCGCCCATGTGGTGCACCGCAACCGCGAGATCGGCGCCTCGATCGCCAGCGGCTCGTTCCAGACGGCCGGCATGGTAATCGCCCCCTGTTCGATGAAGACGCTGGCCGCGGTCGCGCATGGCTTGTCGGACAACCTGATCGCGCGCGCCGCTGACGTCGTTTTAAAAGAACGCCGGCGCCTGATCCTGATGGTGCGCGAGACGCCGTTCAACCTGGCGCACCTGCGCAACATGACGACGGTCACGGAAATGGGCGGCATCGTCTTCCCGCCGCTGCCGAGCTTTTATCACCGCCCCGCCACCATAGCCGAGATGGTCGACCACACGGTGGCGCGCGTCATGGACCTGCTGGGCGTGACGAACGATCTCGCCCCGCGCTGGGGCGGCATGAACGGCGCTACGCCCTGATCAGGCGAGGTCGCCGTACGGGTCGCGTTCGGCCCGTCTCTGTTCTCTTGCATCTTCGATTTTTCTGCGCTGCTCGTTACGCTTGCGCATGATTTCTGCGTGCTGGGCCGCCGTCATCGGCGGTGCTGTCATGAGATCCTTCAACTGCGCGGTGTTGCTGTAGTTATTAATCATGAGGCGACTGCATCCTTATATGACCGATAACACTAAGGCAGGTCGATAAACCGCCGACGGTTTTTCGAAGTGCCGCTGGCGGGCGCCAGGCAGGAACGCGAACTCGACGGTTGCGACGTTCCGTTAGCGTTACCGATTATGCGCGAGACTCGGCGGTTTGTGCGGACTAATCGCAGAAAAAAAATTGCAGTACAGAAGTGCGTGACGCGGCGCCCGGAACTTGCGGACGCCGCGTCATGAGATGCGGCCATCGTGAATCCGATGGCGATCAGGAAGGATTATTTCTGCTGCTGGTGATTCATGCGCACGAGCATGCGGATGAATTCGCGCGCCAGCTGCTTGTGGTGCTCGTCCAGGCGTTGCAGGTCCGCGATCAGCTTGACGTCGGCCGATTCGAACCGGGTGCTGCCGTCGGCGCCGTCGCCATTGGCGGCGGCATTTTCCGAACCGCCGAAGCGCAGCCAGTCGGCCGGCACACCCAGCCACTGCGCGATCATGCGCAGTTTTTCCTGGGTCGGGATCGCCTCTCCGACCAGCCATTTACGTGCCGCGTGGACCGTAATCGGACGGCCCTCGAAGCGAATGTTAAATTCCCGCGCGAGCCGGGTGGGACTGTCCGGAGAATAATGGGCGTTTTTCAGGGCTTGCTGCAGGCGCTCGCTGAAGCTCTCCCGTTCGTTAGTCGAATTCATGGGTGGCACTAAGGGTTCATGCAAAGCCGTCATTAGGTCGCTCCGTTGACCAGACCGTCTGTGACGGCAGGAGAGGCTGTAGGTAACAAATGAGTGAGTATTGATCAATTCTCACAGTGCTGTCCAGCAATTCCCGTTGTATCCAGCATTCTGTGAGATATGTGTGAAAAATATCCTACAGGAAAAGGAAAACGTTTGCTCGTTCAATTTCCTACTGAAAATTGGAACATTTCTTCCTCTTAGCACGACAAATGATGCCAAGAGTCAACAAAGTGGTGAGAAGTCCGGTTAGATTGTCGTGATTTTTGCGACACCCATTGGCCTCAATATGTTGTTTTAAGTCAACTTAAATCGGACGATGCCATCGTCGCCGGTTACACGCACGAGGTTACCGTTGTACCAAAGATAATGAAGATGGGCCAGAGCCTCGCCGATCGCAAAACTGAGCTGGTGCGCGTCGAGTTGTCGCTTGAACATCAACGGGACAATGTCAACTGCAGATTTCGGCTCGGCACAGACGGCGCGGACTTCGTCCAGCCGTGCCGCATGGTGCGCGCGCAACTGCGCGATGCGGGTGTGGACGCCGCGGAACGGTTTGCCGTGCGCGGGCAGGACGAGGGTGTCGTCGGGCAGGTCGGCGAACTTGTCCAGCGAATCCAGGTACAGCTGCAGTGGGTTGCCTTCCGGCTCGACGGCGAACACGGAAACATTCGTCGAAATGCGCGGCAGCACCATGTCGCCCGAGATCAGAATGCGGTCTTGTTCGTCGTACAGGGAGACATGTTCCGGCGAGTGACCGAAACCGGTGATCACGCGCCATTCCCGCGCGCCAACGACGACCCGCTGGCCATCCTGCAGGCGGGTGTATGCCGCCGGCACGGCCGGCACGAGCGACGGGTAGTAATTCTTGCGGCTCTGCATCTGCTCGAGCATGCCGGGGTCGACGAGACCGTGACGCTGGAAATGCGGGATCGCCGACGGGCCGTCGACGCCCGGCAGCGCGGCGGCCATCATGCGCGCGAAGCCGAACTCGCCCGTACTGATCCAGAACGGGGCGTCGAACCGGTCGCACAGCCAGCCGGACAAGCCGACGTGGTCGGGGTGACAGTGAGTGGCGAACACGCGCAGCAGCGGCCGGTTTTCCATCGCGTCCGTGAACAGCTGTTCCCAGGCGGCCCGGGTCGCATCGGTGCCGGCGCCGCAGTCGACGAGGGACCAGCCGCGCTTGCCTTCCGCGGCATCGTCGAGCAGCCACAGATTGATATGGTCGAGGGCGAACGGCAGCGGCATGCGCAGCCACGACAGGCCGGGCGCCACGTCCGTGACCGTGCCGAGCGGCGGGATGGCATCGCCGAATGGATAGCTGAGCTGGGCTTCGAGGGGATTCATGCAATGGACTTTCGTATGGATGCGGGGCGCAGGCGCGTTACAATGCCGCAAACGCTTTGACGTAAACGTAAACGGAAGGCGCAGGCTGTGATTCTAAGCGATTCCGGACCGCGCCACTTTTGACCCGCAGAACACCATGGCCACCACCTACACCATCGCCGAACTGGCACGCGAATTCGACATCACCGCACGTGCGATCCGCTTCTACGAAGACCAAGGGCTGCTGAGCCCGATGCGCGAAGGCCAGGGCGGACGCAACCGTGTCTACACGCCGCGCGACCGCACCCGGCTGAAACTGACGCTGCGCGGCAAGCGCCTGGGCCTGACCTTGTCGGAGATCAAAAGCATCATCGACATGTACGAGACGCCGAAGGACACGGTGGCCCAGATCAACCGTTTCCTGGGCGTGCTGGCGCACCAGCGCGAGACGCTGGAGCAGCAGCGGGCGGATATCGAGATGTCGCTGGCGGAAATTTCTGTTCACGAAGAAGAATGCCGGCGGCTGCTGGCGGAATCGGACGCTGCCGGCACTCTGCTGGGCGAGGATGCCGGCGAAAAGGACGCAGCCTGATATAAAGCGCGTCTTTTTCCGGAGGACGATTTGCTATCTTGGGGTTCCAGACGAACCAATCCAGGAAGCAATCAGGCATGCATCGCAATTTCTTTTCCTACCTATCCCTCGCGCTTCTGCTCGCTACGCTCGCCGGCTGCTCGAAGGTGCAGCAGATGCCGATGCGCGAGCAGGCGCCCATCGCACAACATGACCGCGCAAACGCGGCGCGGCAACTCGCCTACGAGCACTTCGTCGACGTCGACGCTGCACCGGACAAGGTGGCAGCCCTGTATGCGGACGGCCTGCGCGCCTGCCGTGCAGCCGCCGCCGCGTGCACCCTGCTGGAGTCGCGCATCGACAGCGAGCCCGACGCCGCGGCATCGCTGAAATTCCGTGCCAGGCCGGACGTCGTCCCGGCACTGATCGCGGCAATGGGGAAACAAGCCGAGCTTGCCCGCCAGTCGACGCACGTCGAAGACCTGTCCGGCCCGATCGCGGATACGGCACGCGAACTGGCCATGCTGGACGACTATCGCAGCCGTCTCGAAGCCTTGCGTAACCGCGCCGGCAACGACGTCGACGCACTGATCAAGGTCAACCGCGAACTGGCCGAGATCCAGTCGAAGTATGAAACGGCGGACGGCAAGCGCGCCCAGCTCGCCCAGCGCGTCGACACCGACATCCTGAACGTGTCCATCCGCTCGGACCGGCAACGGCCGTTCTGGGCGCCGATCCGCCGTTCACTGGAACAGTTCGGCAGCAACCTGTCGCAGGGAATCGCGTTCGCCGTGTCGGGCATTGCATATCTGCTGCCGTGGCTGTTCACCATCCTGGTCGCGGCCTGGGCGGTACGCAGGATGTGGCGCAGGCGCCGCCGCTGAGTACGGGCAGTCGCTTGACGTTTACGTTAACGTCACTCCGCGCTATCATCTAGCCTGGCCATCAGCCATCCACTAGACGACGAGAACGAGGACGACATGCTGCATCTCCCTGGCTTGACCTTTGACCACGGCGAAGACATCGCCGCCCTGCGCGAAGCTGTACAACAGTTCGCCGCGAGCGAAATCGCCCCGCGCGCGGCCGAGATCGACCGCACCGACCAGTTCCCGATGGACCTGTGGAAAAAAATGGGCGAACTGGGCCTGCTCGGCATCACCGTCGGCGAGGAATACGGCGGCGCCAATATGGGGTACCTGGCGCACATCGTCGCCATGGAAGAAATTTCGCGCGCCTCGGCCTCCGTCGGCCTGTCGTACGGTGCCCACTCGAACCTGTGCGTCAACCAGATCAAGCGCAACGGCAACGAAGAGCAGAAGCGCAAATACCTGCCGAAGCTGATCTCGGGCGAGCACGTCGGTGCATTGGCCATGTCCGAGCCGAACGCCGGCTCCGACGTCGTCAGCATGAAGCTGCGCGCCGAGCTGAAGGGCGACCGCTACGTTCTGAACGGCACCAAGATGTGGATCACGAACGGTCCGGACGCCGACACGCTCGTCGTCTACGCCAAGACCGACATCGAGGCCGGCCCGCGCGGCATGACCGCGTTCCTCATCGAGAAAGGTTTTAAAGGTTTCTCGATCGCCCAAAAACTGGACAAGCTGGGCATGCGCGGGTCGCACACGGGCGAGCTGGTATTCCAGGATTGCGAAGTGCCCGTCGAAAACGTGCTGGGTGGCGTGGGCAAGGGCGTGAACGTGCTGATGTCGGGCCTGGATTTCGAACGCACCGTGCTCTCCGGCGGCCCGCTGGGCATCATGTCGGCGTGTATGGACGCGGTAGTGCCTTATATCCACGAGCGCAAGCAGTTCGGTCAAGCAATTGGTGAGTTTCAATTGATGCAGGGCAAAGTGGCCGATATGTATTCGACGATGATGGCTTGTCGGGCGTATGTTTATGCGGTAGGTCAAGCCTGCGACCGTGCACAGTCGCCGGAACAGGTCCGCGCCCTGCGCAAGGACGCGGCCGGCGCCATCCTGTACAGCGCCGAAAAAGCGACATGGATGGCCGGCGAGGCGATCCAGACGCTGGGCGGCAATGGCTACATCAACGAATATCCCGTGGGCCGTCTGTGGCGCGACGCCAAGCTGTACGAGATCGGCGCCGGTACGAGCGAAATCCGTCGCATGCTGATCGGGCGCGAGCTGTTCGGCGAGACGATGTAAGTTTGTGGAGAAGAGGAGACCGGGCGAACAAGAAGATCGGCAAGAGCCGGCTGAACAACAACTCCACGTAGCCCGAAAGCCACGAACGTGGGGGGGGCCCCCCCCCCCCCGCGCCCCCGGGCGCCGCCCCCCCACCCCCCCGCCCCCCCCCCCCCCCCCCCCGCGGGCGGGCCCCCCCCCGCCCCCCGCTGCTGTGC
>NZ_JBKYMO010000100.1:0-14304 GCF_047302915.1 Massilia sp. CT11-108
GGGGGTGGGGGCGCCCCCCCAACCCCTCCTCTTGTGGGGGGGGGTTTTTTTTTTTTTTTTTTTTGTGTCGTCGCGCGCCCCCCCCCCGCGGCCCCCCCCCCCCCGCCCCCCCCACTTCAGGTTAGAACACGTAGGTGGCCTGCATGCGGAAGCTGCGGCCCGGATCGAACCAGGAACGGCCCATGTCGCCAGGGGTCTGCTGGTTGACCTGTTTCGTCACGGTACGGGTCAGGTTGCTGATGTTGAAGCTGCCCGAGAAGTGGTCGCTGAAGCGGTAGTTGATGCCCGCATCCCACTGGCCCACCGGCAGCTGCCACACCGGGATCCCGAAGCCCGCATCCTGCAGCGGGTTGCCCTTGTCGTCCACGTGCGCCGGATCGGCGCTGGTGCCGTTTTGCCCCTTGGCGCCATAGACACCCGTCGCCAGCAAGGTACGGTCACGCCAGGAATACGCCAGACGTGCCGACACCGGGCCGCGGTCGTACATGAAGGCCATGTTGAAGGCGCGCTTCGACATGTACGGCACCGGCAGGTCCTTGTACGGGATGCCGTTGGTGTCGCAGCCATACAGCGCTGCAGATCCCTTCAGCTCGCCACCGGAGGGGCAGAAATTCGACGGGTTCGGGTGGTACAGCTGCTGCTTGCCTTCGATATAGGTGAAGTTCGACGACACGCCGAAACCCTTCGCCCAGTCCGGCAGGTAGTCGCTCACGCCGGGCACGTGATCGAGGTAGGTCATGCCGGCCAGCTCGATACCGCGCACACGGGCCTTGGCCGCGTTGGCCGGACCGGTGATCGTGAACTCCATATCGTTGCCGGCGAGATCCTTATACGTCCTCGTATAGGATTCGTTCATGATGATGTCCTTGACCTGCTTGTAGAAGAATGCAGCGGTCAGGGATTGGCCCGGGCGCGGATACCATTCCAGCGTCAAGTCGACATTGTTCGACTTGAGCGGCTTCAGCTTCACGTTACCGTCGTTGGTGCCGGTGTACGAGATGGTGGTGATCTTCTTGCTGTCGTTGGGATCGTTGATCACGTTCTGCGACAGCGTGATGTACTCCTGCAACTGATCGAAACCGGGACGGTAGATGCCGCGCGACAGCGCCACGCGTGCCTGCAGCTTGTCCGTCAGGCTCGCCTTCAGGTTCAGGCTCGGAATCACGTCGACGTGGCTGGACTTGAGATCCATCGGATCGCTGATCTCGCCGAAGCGCGGGACGTTCGGATTGGTGGTCTCGCCATAACTTGGCTTGAACACCGTGTAACCATGGGCCACGGTATTGGTCCGGACCACGCGTACGCCGGCGACGCCGTCCACCGGATATTTCCAGTTGTCGAAGCCGAAGCGCAGGTTGCCGTACAGGGCCTGGGTGCCTTCGCTGTGCCGGCTGACGTACTGCGGTTCGGTGCTGAAGCCAGGCGGGCGCCAATCGCTGCCGGCCGTCGAGCAATCGCTCGTCGCGCCCGTCAGCCTGTTGTCGTCCTCGCAGTTATAGCGCAGCGCGGTCAGCAAATTCTTGTATGCGGCCATGTCCCTGACCATCGACTGGGCGGGCACGACGAACGCCGGCGGTGCATGCATCCTGCCGTTGAAGAAGTCGGGGAACGCGAACGTTTGGACGTTGCCCAGCGCTGCGTATTTCGGGTCGCTCAAGTAACCGAAGTTCGGGCGCTGCCAGTCCCAGCTTTCGAGGTGCGGGATTTGTCCCGGGACGTCGGTTTCCTTCACGCCCCATTCTTCGGCATAGGATTTCCAGCCCGAACCCGCATTCTTGTCCTTGCGCGAGGAACGTTCCGTGATGCGGACGCCGAAGCGGACGTCGCGCAGCACCGGATGGTCGAAGCTGTATTTGCCATCCAGTTTCCAGGCGTACAGATCGGCCTTGGCACGGTTGAATTCAGGCTGCGAAATACCCCAGTAGTAGTTGCGGGGATCGGCCAGGAAGGCGATCGCCTTGTCGTTGAAATTGAATGCGGGCCGCGAACCGGAGACGTCCAGGCCTTCGCTCGGCAGGAATGTGCCGAGGTTGAGCATGCCGTAATTGCCGTTGTTGGTGGCGTGCACCCATTGCAGGTCGTTCTGGAACGACCAGCTTTCGTTGACGCGCCATTTGAAGTTCCACGCCAGCTCGCGCGTGCGGCCATGCACGTCGCGGAAGTTCTGGGTGGTGTTCATGCCGAGACCGCCGTCCACGAACTGGTTCGCGCCCTTGCCGCCGATCGGATAGCTGAGAACGCCCGACTGGAACACGCCGGCGCTGTTGAACTTGGCGTCGGTATAGACGGTCTTGTACGGGTTTTCAGGGTTGACACCCATCGAGACATTCGCGTTGACCTGATGGAACGCGGAGTCGAAGTACGTCAACGACGATTCCAGGTTGTCCTTCTTCCACTGCAACGCGCCATAGAAGCCCACGCGGCGGGTATCTTCGTTGTTGCTACCCCAGTTGCCACCGGCCGGCACCCACGCGGTCTGGCCTGGGATGAGATCGCTCCTCGGGTAGTAGACGTTCTGGTCGATCGTGTCGTAGCGGAACTTGGTGCGATTGAACGACAAATCCACCAGCGCGCCGAATTCGCCCGCGCGGGTCTTCCACCGGTTCGAGTACAGACCCGAGAAGCCCGGCGATTTGGTCTTGCCCAGTTCGGCGTAATTGCCCGTGGTGGTCAGCGCGCCGTACTGGCCCGGCGCGTCGAACGGCAGCCGCGTGCGCAGGTTGATCTGGCCGCTGATGCCGCCTTCGATCAGGTCGGCGGACGGATTCTTGTAGACTTCCACGCCCGCCATCAGTTCCGGCGGCACGTCGCCCCAGCTCAGTTCGCGTCCAGGCCAGCCGGCCGAGAACGTTTCGCGGCCGTTCATCGTGGACGAACCCCAGGACAGGCCACGCACCTGCACGCCCGAACCTTCCACGTTGAATTCCAGGCCGTTCGCGGCCAGGGAGGCGCCCTGGCGCGACTGGTTACGGTCCATCGTGACGCCCACCACGCGCTGCAGCACCTCGGTGATCGAGCGGTCCGGCAGCTTGCCGGCTTCGTCGGCCACGACCGCATCGACGATCTGGTCGGAATCGCGTTTGATCGCCGTCGCGGTCTCGAGCTGCTTGCGCTGGCCGGTGACCACGACAGTCGTAGTTGCGCTGTCGGCCGTCTGCGCCTGCGCGCTGCCGCACAGCATCGCGAACTGCGCCGCGGCCATCGCCAGCGCGGTCATCTTGATCGTCTTCCTGACGACCTTCGTCTCATCTCTTGTCATTATTGATGTCCTTTGTCTATGCCTTGGTTGCCACCGCCGTGCGGTGGCCATGAATGTCAGTCCAATGTCACTGGAAGTAGATCGGGCCGGTCAGCTTGAACTGGGTCTGGTACTTCGACGCTGCGTTTTTCACCTGCCCGTTCGGCTGTACCGCGGAGAACCGCATCTCGAGGACCGGGTAGTTCTGCACTTCGTTCATGATGTCCAGCCCGCTCAGGCCGCAGGTCTCGCTGAATGCGAACTGATCCTTGAGGCCGACGCTGTAGTTCGTGGCGGCGGCGGCGGTCGGCTGGACGGTGGCTTTCAGGGCTACGTTGCAAGCCTTGCCATCCTTCTGGTTGAAGTGACCGAGGAAGAGTTCGACGTTGAACTTGTTGTTGGCCGCGCCGAACCACTCCGGATTTTGCGCAAGGTTGAAATGCAGCGCCGACTGGATCTCGAGCTGCAGGCCTTTCGGCGCGGCGCCCGGCGTGGTGAGGGCGGTTTCCTTGACGCCGGCCCGGTACGTGCCGTCCGGCGACAGGAGATCGGCGTCTGCGAGGCCGGCTGCGAAGAACTGGAACGACGCGCGGCTATACCACCATGCGTCCGGCGGCGCATCGGACGTTGCCGTGAAGGTGAAGCTGTCGCCGGAAGCGGCGCGATCGCAACTGTCGCACCACCATTGGTTACCGAAATGGCCAATGAGGCCTTCGTTGGTGTTGTCGGTGTCCTTGTAGCCGGTCAGGAAAGTCATCTTGGCCGGCAGTTCGGTACCGATCGGAATGTTTTTCTGCATGAACTGCGCCATCGCCACCGACGTCGCATCTTTTCCGGTCACCAACGCCGGCAGATAGAAGTCATTACCCTCCTGCTCGGCGACGATGGTGCACATCCCGTTGGCGAGCTTGGTCATCGTCGTCCCGCTGACCGAGCACACGTCGGGTGTCTTGCTCGTGAATTTGGCCGGCAGGCCCGAGGTGAAGGTGGCGGACAACTGCACCGGCTTCGTATCGAGCGGCTGCCAGCCCGGGTTGGGGAACTTGGCGATCATTTGCGGGTTCTTGGGAACGACGAAGATCTGGCGCTGCGAGACCGGCGCGTAGCCGTCGGCACCGGCCTGCGTGGCGGTCACCGAGCACTCGCCCAGTTTCAGCAGCGTCAGCTGATCCCCGCTGACGCTGCAAACGTCCGGCGTGTTCGACGTGAACGTCACGGCGCCGCCGGAACTCGCCGTCGCCTTCAGCGTGGCCGTCGCGGAATTGGGCGGCACGCCGATCAACGCCTCGCCCGAGAACGGGAGCTGAAAGCTGATGGTCTGCTCTGCGCCCCCGTCAGTACTGCCGCCGCCGCCGCCGCCGCAGGCGCTCAGAAGTGCGATGCAGCCGAGTGCAATCGCCGAAACATGGAATTTCATCGCTTCTCTCCTCATGGTGTGGTTCCTATCTGTCGTATTGATGCGTTTTTTACGAGCCCATGACACCGCGCCGCGTGAGGACACGCGTCGGGCGAATGCTTCCGAAGGGATGCACTGGACTGGTATCGGGACGGGAATGCCCGGGAGCGCGGAGCTCCAATCGTGCTTCAACTGTTATTGTTCTTTATATATAACGGACATTCTCATGGTTTATGATGCCATTGGCAGTGGCATGGCCACAATTACAATAACTTTTAAGGTAGGACATGAAATTCACCAGCCGTTGGGTTTTTGCCGATTGCACACGGGGAAACAAGCGCCGGCTATGTTGTTGATTTGCAACGCCGAACGACGGCGAACCTAAGCTTTGGCGCGCGCTCTAACACCTGCCCCGGACATCGACCGGACGCAGGAGCGTGACCATGGCAGGCATCGTGCGCATCGACGACGAAGTGATCACGACGGATGACTTCATCCGTACGCTGAAGTTGAACGGACAGTTCGAAGGATTGGTCGAGCAGATGGTGCGCGACCGCCTCACGGCGCGCGCCGCGCGGCAGGCCGGCCTCATGCTCGCGCCCGGGCAGATCCAGGAGCGTGCCGATGCATTCCGCCGCGCGCTGGGCCTGCATCGCGCGGCGGACACCAACCACTATCTCGACGCGCTGGGCGTTTCGCTGGACGAGTTCGAGGCGTACATCACCGACGGCCTGTACCAGGAAAAGATGCTGGAGCAGGTGTGCAGCGAAACGGCCGTCGCGCAGTATTTCAAGCTCAATTCGCCGCGCTTCGACAGCGTGGAGATCAGCCACGTCGTGCTCGATGCCGAAGGCGCGGCGCGGGAGATGCTGTCCGTGCTGCAGGAGGAGCCGGAAGCGTTCGCCGAGATGGCACGCGAGCACTCCGTCGACGAGGGCACGCGCCAGCAGGGCGGCGTTATCGGCAAGGTGTTGCGCGGCTCGCTCAAGGGCGACATCGAGGCGCGCGTGTTCAATGCGCGTGAGGGCGAACTGCTCGGACCGTTTCCATCCCCCGATGGCGCGTGCTGGGAAATTTTTTGCGTCAACGCGAAACACCCGGCCTCGCTCGATGCCGACACGGCCGCCGAGGTGCGCCGCCTGCTGCGCGAAGCGTGGCTGGTGGCGCGCGCGCAGGAGCACGTGATCGAAGCGTGTCCGACGCGCTGAGCCCGGCTGTCACCATGGAAACGCCGTCCAGAGCGCCGCCGTCCACGGATTTCCTGGCATCCGTGGAGATCCTGTCGCCGCTGGGGCGCGAGGCGCTGGAACAGCTGGCGGACGCGGTGCAGGTGAGTCATTACGCGTTCGGCGAGACGATCTGCAAGGCGGGCGACCCGGCCGAGGGGCTGTATGTGGTGAAATCCGGTTCCGTGCGCGTGTTCTCCGAAGAGCACGGCAAGGAGCTCAGCATCGGCGTCCGTAAAACGGGCGAGACGTTCGGCGACATCGCCATGCTGCGCGACGCCCACCATGACTTGTCGGCACGTGCATCGCTTAAGACGGAGCTGTGGCTGATCCCGCGCGCGGCGATCGAGCCCGTGCTGGCGCGCAATCCGCAAGCCCTCGATTTCGTCACGAGCTATGTCGCGATCGGTTCCGCCGGCGGCCTCGTGGCGCGCCTGTTCGATTTGCGCGGCAAGGTCGGCAAGGAAGAACTGGAAGAGATGGTGCGCAGCGTGGGCGTCAAGCGCGTCCCGGCTGGCAAGGAAATCCTCAGGCAGGACGGGCGCGACGACCGCCGCCTGTACGTGCTGCGCCAGGGGCAAGTGAAACTGGTCTACCACGACGGCGCCGACGAATTGACGTTGGCCACCCTGCAGGCGGGCGACATGTTCGGCGAGAAGGCGTGTTTGATGCGGCAGGAACAGATGGCGTCGGCCGTGGCGGTATCTGCCGCTACCCTGCTCGTCATCCCCGAAAAGACGGCACACATGATCCTCGAGCGCAACGCTGGCCTGCGCGAAGTGCTGGAAGACCGCATCCGCTTCGTCGAACGGGAGCTGGAGCGGCAAAAGAAGCTGGCCGAACGCCGCAAGCGGCCGCTGCGGCTCGACCTCGCCGAGCCCGGGTCCGGCGAGCGCGTGATCCGCCGCTTCGCCCTGGTGGAGCAGGCCGAGGAGATGGATTGCGGCGCGGCCTGCCTCGCCATGCTGTGCCGCCACTACGGCCTGCAGATTACGCTCGGCAAGCTGCGCGAACTGGCCAACGTCACCACGCAGGGCGCGACCCTGGACAGCCTCGCGCGCGCGGGCGAGACGCTCGGCTTCTCGGCGCGCGGCGTGCAGTGCACCTTCGATGCGCTGCAGGGGTTCGAGTTGCCCTTCATCGTGCACTGGGAGGGCTACCACTACGTGATCGTGTACGGCATCTCGCCGCGCACCATTTGGGTCGCCGATCCGGCGGTGGGCTTCCGCAAGATGTCCGTCGAGGCGTTCGAGCGGGGCTGGAGCGGCACCTGCCTCGTCTTCACGCCCGGCCAGGACATGGCGGCGCAGGCCGCCCTTCGCTCGCCGTGGCTGCGCTTCGTGGGCTATTTGCGGCCGTATCGCAAGATACTGCTGCATCTGTTCCTGGCCACGTTCGTGATCCAGATGCTGGGCATCGTGCCGCCCCTGATCATCCAGAACATCCTCGACGGCGTGATCGTGCACCAGAACGTCAGCCTCCTGCATCTCCTGATTGCCGGGCTCGTCATTTCAAATGTGTTCTCGCAGCTGATGGCGACCGTGCGCGCCTACCTTGCCAACTACATGGTGCGCAATCTCGACTTTTCGATGATGGCCGGGTTTTTCAAGCACACGATGTCGCTGCCGTTCTCGTTCTTCGCCAAGCGCAAGACGGGCGACATCGTCGCGCGCTTCCAGGAAAACCAGACGATCCGGGCCTTCCTCACCGAATCCACCGTCACGACGTTGCTGAACCTCTTGATGGTGTTCATCTATTTTTCCATCCTGTTCGTCTACAACGTCAAGCTGACCTTATTGTTGATCGCGTTCGTCATCCCGATCATGGCGCTGACGATCCTGACGACGCCGCACATCAAGCAGTACGCGCGCGATGTCTTCAACGCCTCCACCGATGCGCACGCCTTCCTGATGGAGGCGCTGGGCGGCGTGGAGACGATCAAGGGCATGGGCAGCGAGCGCCCCGTGCGCCTGAAGTGGGAAAAGAAGTACGTGAAGGCGCTCGACACGCAGTACCGCGCGCAGCAATTCAACATCCTCGTGGGCCTCGCGAGCCAGTTGCTCAATGCGGGCACGACCATCGCGATCCTGTGGGCCGGTGCCAGCCTCGTCCTGGACCACGAGCTGACGATCGGCCAGCTGATCGCCTTCAACGCCCTGATGGGCAGTGTGCTGGCGCCGTTGATGGGGCTGGTAGCGCTGTGGAGCCGGCTGGCGGACGCGGGCGTTGCCATGGAACGCCTCGGCGACGTGCTCGACATCGAACCGGAACAAAAGCCCGGCGAGGCGGCCAGCCGCGTCGTGCTGCCCGACCTGCGCGGCGACGTCAAACTCGAGAACGTGTACTTCCGCTATGGCGGCAACGACACGGCCTATGTGCTGGAAAACATCAGCATCGACATCCGCCGCGGAGAACTGGTCGCCATCGTCGGCCGCAGCGGCTCGGGCAAGACGACGCTGGCGAAACTGCTGGTCGGCTTTTATGCACCCACGGACGGCAAGATCCTCGTCGACGGCTACGACATGAGCGCGATCGACAAGGATTATTACCGCGCCCAGGTCGGCTACGTCATGCAGAGCAATCTGCTGTTCTCCGGCACCATCGCGGAAAACATTGCGAGCGGCGACGAGAGTCCGGACCGGCGCCGCATCGAGCAGGTCGCGAAGATGGCCGATGCGCACGCCTTCATCAGCAAGATGCCGCTCGGGTACGAGCAGGTGGTGGGCGAGCGCGGCGTCGGGCTGTCCGGCGGCCAGGTGCAGCGCTTATGCATCGCCCGCGCGCTGTACCAGGATCCGCGCCTGCTCGTGTTCGACGAGGCGACGTCGGCACTCGATACGCAGTCCGAAAGCAACATCATCGCGAACATGCACGAGATCCTCGCGGGACGCACGGCCGTGATCATCGCGCACCGGCTCAGCACGATCATGCGGGCGGATAAAATCGTCGTGCTGTACGAGGGCGGCATCGTCGAGCAAGGCCGGCACGACGAGCTGCTGGCGGGGCGCGGCATGTATTACGAGCTCGTGCAGAAGCAATTGGCCGCAGCTTGATTATCATGAAACTGTTCAACCAGGATCTGCCGCAGGGCGCATCGTCGATGTCATACGCGGGCTTGCTGGAGCGCCTGGAAATCCTGCGCTCGACCCTGCGCTGGGCCAGCCGCCTGGACCGGCCCGACATCGAAAAGCTGCTGCGCCAGGCGAATGCCGTGCGCGACGAGGTCATGCAACTGTCGCACACGGAGCGTTTCATACAAGCAGTCGGCAGTCAGGCGGCGCCGGAGCAGATCCCGGGCGAGCGCCGCCAGGCCCTGCTCGCGCGCAGCTTCGTGTTCGAAGGCACGTTCGGCGACAACCCACGCCTGCTGGACGCGCTCGAGATCGCGGAAAAGGCGGCGCCGACCGACCTGCCCGTCCTCGTCGACGGCGAAAGCGGTACGGGCAAGGAATTGATGGCCAAGGTGATCCATGCGAACGGCGCACGCGCCGACAAAGCGTATATCTCCGTCAACTGCGGCGCCATTCCCGAGAGCCTGATTGAATCGGAACTGTTCGGCCACAAGCGCGGCGCCTTCACCGGCGCGGCGACGGACCGCAAGGGCAAGTTCGAAAGCGCGCACAAGGGCACGATCTTCCTGGACGAGATCGGCGAGTTGCCGCTGCAGGGACAAGTGAAATTGCTGCGCGTGCTGCAGTCGCACGAGATCCAGCGCGTCGGCTCGGACGAGACGATCGCCGTCGACGCCCGCATCGTCGCGGCCACCAACAAGAATCTGCGCCAGCTGATCGAACAGGGCCAGTTCCGCGAAGACCTGTTTTATCGGCTCAGCGTGATCCACGTGACCTTGCCGCCGCTGCGCGAGCGCAAGGACGAGATCCCGCTGCTGCTGGCCTATTACGGCGACGAGGCGGCCGAAGCGCTGAAGAGGCGGCCGGTCGCGCTGACGCCGGTCTTGCGCGCCTTCCTGCTCGACTACACCTACCCCGGCAACATCCGCGAATTGCGCAACCTGATGTACCGCCTGGCCTGCCTGGCCGGAGACACGGCGGACATCGCGCACCTGCCCGAGGACATCCGCCCCGTTGCGCCTGCCCGGATCGAGACGGCCTCACCGGACCCGCCGGCCTCGCTGGCCGAAGCCAAGCGCGCGGCCAGCGACGAAGCCGAGCGTGCCTGCCTGGAACGCGGCCTGAAGGACGTCGGCGGCACCGTGGCCGAACTGGCGCGGCGCTGGGACATGAACCGCTCCCATTTGCAGATCCTGCTGAAGAAGCACGGGCTGCATTCGAAGGATTTTCGGCGGCATTAGCCGCGGATCACAAGGAGGGATTGAGAACGGTCTGGTCGGCCTCGACGTCGTCCGCGCGCACGACGATGACGGAGATGTTGTCGCGTCCGCCCCCTTCCAGCGCGAGCCGGACGAGCGTATCGGCCGCCTGCGCGCAGTCGCCGCCGGTCAGCGCGCCGAACATGGCCTCCGCGCTGACCGCATTGCTCAGGCCATCGCTGCAGAGCAGGAAGATGTCGCCGTCGCTCACTTGCACCTGCACTTCGTCCAGCGCCAGCGTCGTGGCCGCACCGAGCGCCCGCGTGATCATGGTCGCGCCCGGGTAGGCCGATGCGTCGGCAGGAGACAGGTGGTTCCGCGCTTGCAGTTCCTCGAACTGGTTGTGATCGCGTGTGAGCTGGTGCAGGCTGCCGCCGCGGCATAGATAGACGCGGCTGTCGCCGGCCCAGACGCAGACGGCGGTGCGGCCGGATGCCAGCAGCAGGACGAGCGTCGTGCCGATGACGGGCACGTTGCGTGCGGCGGCCTCCGCCACCAGCAAACCGTTCACTTCGAGCAGGCAGACGCGCGCTGCGGCGACGGCTTGTTGCAGCGCGTCTTCCGGCGGCAGCGCGTCCAGCGCTTCCACCGACATCCGGCTCGCGATTTCGCCGAACGCATGACCACCCATGCCGTCGGCGACGGCCCATAATCGCCGCGCCGGCCGGTCCAGCACGGCATCCTCGTTATTCGTGCGCACCAGTCCCGTGTCGGTGCGCGCTGCCGAGGTCCAGCGGAGTTGCAGCGTCTCGCCCATCAGACGTGTCCGTTGTTGGTACTCCGTTCATCCACGCCGACGGTCACCACCGAGTTCGGCGCCGAATTGCTCACGCTGACCGTCTGGAACTGGTTGATCATCTGGTCCGCGTAATTGTTGATCTGGTAAAAATTGATGACAGGTGAAGCGCGTAACTGCTCGGGCAGATAAGCCTGGATCCAGCCGAAGCACCACGCCGCGCCGTCGCCGCCGCGGACACGCGCCATCGCGCGCGCGTCGAGGGTGCGCTCGACGCGAAGGTCATCGATCCTGATGTGCGCCATGTGGCCTCCTGATTGAAAGACAGCGGCTGGTCGTTTTGGTTCATCGGTTTGGCGGGAACCGTATCAGGTTCCCGCCCTCCCGGGTCAGATCACCGCGATGTTGTTCTGGCCGAACTGGCTCGTGTTGTTGTTCGCGGTCACGCCGTTGACGAAGGCCGATCCGTTCGCAGTCGCGTTGACGACGTTCTGGAACTGGGTCAGGTTCTGCGTCGCGTCCACCGTCGTACCGTAGGTCGGCGACGGCGACGGCGAGGGCAGCGGGTACCAGGACGTCTGGCTCATGTTGTAGCCACCGCGTACGGCGGCCATGGCGCCGTGGTCGAGTTCAGCGGTGACGGACAGGTCTTTGATGATCAGGGTTTTCATGATGATGCTCCTTAAAAAATTACAGCGGGACGACAGCGTTATTGGTAGCAAATTGCAGTGGGTTCAAGGTCACGGCGGGGGCCGTGAAGCCGTCGCCGATCACACTGTTGTTGAGCACGTTGACCTTGATGTCCTGGACCTGGGCGATGCGCTGGTCGAGGTTCAGGTTGACGTTCACGTTCGGCCCGAAGGCCTGGCCTCCGCGGATCGCGGACATGGCATGCGTGTCCAGTGCGCGGGTGCGGGTGAGGTCCTGGATGACGATCGACGACATGATGTTCTCCTTAGATGACCAGCAGGTTGTTCTGGCCGAACTGCGACGTGTTGTTATTCGCCGTCACGCCGCTCACGAAAGCCGAGCCGTCGGCCGTCTCGTTGAGGACGTTCTGGAACTGGGTCAGGTTCTGCGTCGCGTTGACGGTTTTCGCATACGACGGCATCGGGTACAGCGAGTACGACTGGCTGCTCGTGCCGTGGCCGCCGCGCACGCTTGCCATTTGTTTGTGATCCAGTTCGCAGTTCTGGGCCAGGTCGTTGATGATCAGGGTTTTCATGACGTTCTCCTTACAGGACGGCGATGTTGTTCTGGCCGAATTGATCGGTGTTGTTGGTGGCGCTGACGCCGGAAATGAAGGCCGAGCCGTTGGCGGTCAGGTTCTTCACGTCCTGGAACTGCATCAGGTTCTGGTTCGCCTTGATGGACGAGTCGTACGACGGGCTGTACATGGTCGGCCAGGGCGTGGACGTGGCGCCGTGGCCGCCGTGGATGGCGGTCATGTCGCTGTGGCTCAGTTCGCAGGCGGCGGCGAGGTCTTTGATGATCAGGGTTTTCATGTTGATTCTCCTTGCGTCAGTGATTTGGTTGGAAGAGCGTTTGATTTGCGCTCACCAGGGTATGAGCAGAATGCGTGCCAGCCCAAAAAGCCCGTAAAAACAGGCTGTCTGGCTGTTTGGAAGGAGAATCTGGCGGGCACGGACCAACACCGCGCCGTATCTGTTGGATCCAGCCGAACACCGAACCTGAACGTACAAAAAAACCGCCCGGCTGGCGGGCCGGGCGGCATGGTAATCGTACTAAACGGTTTATATGGTTTATCTGGAAGGCGGCTTGCCCGGCTTCGCCTTCGTGCGGAAGTCGACGATCCGCTGCGGTTGCGCGGGCCGCAGCACACCCGCGTGCGAGCGCAGGCGCGAGCCGCCCGAGATCGCCTGCATTGCCTTGCGGTCCAGGTCCGTGTTGTCGGACAAGTCCTTGATGGTGATGGTTGCCATGTCGTTCTCCTGAATGGGGAATGCCGGCCCGGCCATCGTGAGATGACCGGGCCGGCATGAGTGACAGATTAAATTCGCGTTGGTTCCGCTCAGTGATCCATTTAATGAGCAACCACCGCGTTGTTCTGGCCGAACTGGCTCGTGTTGTTGTGTACGGTGACGCCGTCGATGAAGGCCGAGCCGTTCGCGGTCGCGTTCGTCACGTTCTGGAATTGCTGCAGGTTCTGGTCGACGTCGACGGTCGAGTTGTAGCTCGGGAAATAGACCGGCATCGGGGACAGCCCATGCGACGGTTGCTGCATCTTGCCGTGACCGCCACGCACGTGCGCCATCGCGCCGCGGTCCAGTTCGCAGGTGAGTGCCAGGTCTTTGATCGACAGAGTGTTCATCGTGTTTCTCCTTGAGTGTATGAAGTCAGGTTGGTTGGCGAGCCGCTTTCGTCGTGCTCACCCTACTCTTCGCGAGAACCGTGCCAGCACTTTTTTGCGCCCATTCGCGGCGTTTTATCGGGTATCGGGTGGGTTCGGTCCAACACTGGCAGTGACGCCGTTTGGCCGGGAACAACACATCGTCTGTGCGGTGAATTTGCACACGGCGCACCTGTCAGAGGAAGACATGGACAACCTCGCCGATACCCTTCGCCAGTTCCAGAGCGGCACCCTCGGGCAAGCCGAGATGTTCGCGCGCGTCGACCGCCTGCTGGCCAGTACGCCCGAGAGCGTCTCGAACCTGCTCAAGACCCTCAACGACGCGCATCGCCGCGCGCCGCTGCCGGCCGAGGTCTATGGCGAAGTCGAGCGCCGCATCGCGCAGGCGATCGAGGCACGCCAGCGCCAGCGCGTCGGCGACGAAGAAACCTATGTCCAGACCAAGCCCCTGCAACCGCCGACGCAGCCCGCGGGCATCGCCGGCCCGCCGGGCGCGGCGGTCGAGCGCATGAAAGGCGTCGGCGACACGCTCAACGGCCGCTTCGTGCTCGAGGAATGCGTCGGCTTCGGCGGCATGGGCACCGTCTACAAGGCGCTCGACCTGCGCAAGCTGGAAGCGTCGGACCGCCATCCCTATATCGCGATCAAGGTGCTGAACGTACAGTTCCAGGGGCACCCCAAATCGCTGATCGCCCTGCAGCGGGAAGCGCGCAAGGCGCAGACGCTGGCCCATCCGAACATCGTGGCCGTGTACGACTTCGACCGCGATGGGCCGATGGTCTACATCACGATGGAATACCTGCAGGGCAAGTCGCTCAGCCAGATGCTGCGCGCGCCCGACTTCCACGTCCTGCCGTTCGACGAGGCGATGAAGATCGTGAGCGGCATGGGCCGCGCGCTCGCCTATGCGCACGAGCGCGGCTTCGTCCATTGCGACTTCAAGCCGGCCAACGTGATCCTGACGGAGACCGGCGGCGTCAAGGTCATCGACTTCGGCATCGCGCGCG